>NZ_JBFNXK010000017.1:0-92826 GCF_046054165.1 Celerinatantimonas marina
GGCTCAAACTACAAGCCATCCTTGAAGGCTATGAACTCGCTTTGTCTCTTGAACAGGACTTGTGATCAAGAGACAGCCGCCTTTGGCGGTGGTGATTGAACCTTGGGGCTATTTCCCGAAGGAGCGCCCATGTTAGAAGTAATCCTCTTAATCACCACAAGTAAGAGGAAACAAAGAACATGGGCGACTATAGAAGTTCATCACATGTATATTGGCGTTGTAAATACCATATCGTATGGACGCCGAAGTATAGGTTTAAGATCTTGAAAGGTAATATAGGCAAAGAGCTTTATCGCTCTATCTACATTTTGTGCAATATGAAAGATTGTGAGGTCTTGGAGCTAAATGTTCAGCCAGATCATGTTCATCTAGTTGTGATAGTACCGCCCAAAGTGTCTATCTCCACATTGATGGGGGGATTGAAAGGGCATTCAGCAATTCGGTTGTTTAACAAATTTTCGCATAATAAGAAAGAAATTATGGGGAAATCATTTTTGGTCACGAGGGTACTTTGTCGATACGGTTGGTGTAAATGATGCCGACCGCAACACCCAGGGGCTGGAAGTCTGGCTGGACAAATCCAAGTCACTCGGAATCTATTAAAGTCCCGAAAAAGCTGCTGTCCGGGTAACCAAGAACTCTGATAGCAGCATTTTCATCAATAATGACTTCGACCTCGTTAGCGTCTTCTGGCGGCTCCAGAGGAATTCTGCCCCCCGCCAAGTAAATTAATTCCTGATTTGACGAGCCCCTCCAACGAAGATTCGTATTCCTTAAAGAAGAAGAGTAGCGACCTGTTATCATCAAGTCACAATGTTCTCTGAGCAACGCCCAATCCTTGCGTTTTACTAGCTCACTATACGTAAAACCGGTATATAAAACCGTCGAGTAGCCCGAGTAGCGCCTGACGGACCTTAATAACCAACGTGTGTTTGGTGCCTGTTGTAGAGGCTCACCTCCAAGTAGGGTTATGCCATCAATATCCCTGTATTGAAGAATTTCATCCAATAATTGCTCCCGATGTATCAATTGTTTAGGCTTAAATGACCACATCTGCTGATTCCAGCATCCTTCACAAGCTAACGAACACCCCTGGAGCCAAATAACGTAACGTTTACCAGGGCCATATATATGGCTTTCTGGTTCAATATGAGCAACATTGAAGTATTCGCCGTAATCTTTGGCCACGGCTACACCATCCGAGTCAGGACCAGTTGGATCTGGCCTTTACTGTTGGTAGTTTCCTTAATGGAGTACCCTTGGGCTTTAGCCTTGGCAATAGCCTGCTGGCGCGTTGCTTCAACACGGGCTTTACGTTCTTCTTCGAGACGAATTCGTTCCTGCTCGACCAGTTTTTCCAGATGCTTTTCATAAGCAGATTCGTAAGCACCACTCACATCAGTCAGAAATCTGGAAACCTTGATATAACCCTTTTCTGAAAAGCGATCGACGGTACGACCTGCGTACTCATCTGAATCATGCATCATTACCCAACGATCTCGCTCAAACCGAAATAGCTGGCGGCCGTTATAATCGCTGCGATTCGTTAGAATATCCCCAATATGAAGTCGATTGCGCTGAACAAGATCAACATCACTTGAAGTGACTCTTTGTGGTTCAGCCCCAACCGCTGTCAGAGCCTCCATCAGCACTTCTTCAATCACAAATGGCGTAGTTGTTTTAATTACGGCACTCATCAAGATTTCCCCTTGAGTGACAGCACTCGATTAGTCTGTTGGGTTTGCTGTTGATGATATTCATCGGTCTTCTTGACGTTGCTGACGACACCTTCCAGATTCAGCAACTCGTCCAGCGCCTCCAGACAGCTTTCCCCTTTAAAGCCACTGGTCTTGGCGGTAATAGCACCTTCTTCATCAATCGTCAGGGTGATTTTCTGTTCAGGCATTGGCTGACTCCTTGTCACACACAAGTTGAGCTCTCAGGCGTTCTGCATCTCGACTGGCTTGCTCGATCTGATCGGTATCAAATACCACCAGATATCGATTCTGCTGATACTTACGTAACTCCGTACCATTGGCAGGCAGTTCTTCTGATGGCCACTGGAATTTGTTTTCAGCAGCTATATTACCTTTCAGACCGAGCTGTTTGGCAAAGGCATCGGATGCTTGTTTCGGCTGATACACAAACGATGAACCATGTTCATTCAGTGCCTTTTCTGCTCGTTCCTTGTCAGATCTGCTGTTATCCAGTGCTTTTTGAGCCTCTTGAATATCACGTTCGATTTTCTTCAGCCCTTGTTCGTGGTCTGCGAGGCAGCGTTCAAAAGCGCTGTAATGCTTTTTCCAGACCTTCCCCTTGGTGGATGTTTTCCAGTTGTTAGCCTGACCCACATCCATCGACCGCAGAGCCTCTCGCCTGGCTTTTATACAAGCCTGACGAGCCTGTTGTATTAATTCTTCACGCCTGGATTTCGCTTGTCGAATCGCTTCCTGTCGAGCCTGCTTTTCTGGCTCATTAGCATCTTTGGGGGCCGCCTGCGGAATCTCAGGCAAGATTTCTGTAAGAAACTGCTCAGACTGGATGCCGTTGATTTCGGTATCACTTAACTGTTGATCCGTCAGTTTTTCGGCAGCCTCTACCCAGCTATTCCTGAATTTTTGCTCAACCTGAGAGATGGCCCCTGCCTTGTTGTTTTGCAGCTGATCAAGGACCAATGACGTCTGCTTCAATAACTCGCTCGTCTTCAACTGATCAGCCTTAAATTCGTCTCGTCGGTGCTCCCAACGCAGATTTTGCTCGGCCTGGTTCATCTCCTGCTCGGTATCGGTACCACGCTTGTAAATTTTATCATGCAAGGACTCTAATCGCTGGCGATGTTGCACTCGCTCTGCCGGTGTAGCCTTGGTGACAGACCAATTCTTAAGGGTGTCTATTTCCAGATTTAGGGGTTTCACCAATTGTCCCTGCCCGAGTAAGAACCCTTTGATAAAACCTCTTAACTTATCAGCGATACTTGCTTGCTGTTGGTCGATTTTGGACTGGGCACTAGTGAGCACTTCAAGGCGTTGCAGCCAATCCTGTTCTGTGTCCCGCCAAGCCTGATACAAGGCATCCGGCTTCGCAGAGTCAGGGCCGTAGGGCGGGTGCACCACCACATCATAGTCAATAAAGTGAGCTAGTCGGCTACGTTGCCAACCAGTCACTCCGGATGCAAGCTGTTCGGCTTCATCATTCAGGAAGCTGTCAATGTCCTGAGTATTGATATCCTCAAGTTCAATTTTACGAACCTCCTCAACCACACATTCCAGACCCGGTTGGTCGGCGAAACGAAGTAGCTGTTGATCAGTACATTCGCGAATCAAAGTTGCATTTTTATATTGCCATGCAGCCTCTTCAAAGGCACGGTCGTAGGCCTGCTCAAGTTTCTGGCTTTGTTGTGCGGATAATTTCAGACACCAATTGGCCGCCGAAAAATCCGTTTGGTCTGGCAGCAACCAGTTCCCTTCCCTTGATATCAATAACGATGGAATCAGATTCTCGGTCAGGGCTACGCCGGTACGGGCCTGCTTTGCTACTTCACCGGAGTGAGTACCCAGCAGCAAACGCCAGCCATCACCGGAAGCATTAAAGCCGGAATGAGTGGCTGCTTGCAGATGTTCCAGCGTATCGCCCAGACAATCTTTCAAGGTGCCACATAGCTGATGGGAGTGATTGGTAACAACCATGCCATCCGGATGTTGCACACTGGATTGCTGCTGGTTCTGTTGCAGGTATTCCTCGTTGCTATTTTCCCAGAACAGTTTGCAGAAGCTACGAAAACTGTCATCGGTCTGTTGCGGCTCCAGCTGGATTCCCCAAGCAGATTGATCAGCAGACACCAGAGGCTGCCCTGACATTAACAGCAGCCCTTGAGCCTGAGTGGTAGTGTGATCGACCAGCACCATAGCACCTTGCTGGCTCACGCCAGTACGGATCAGGCAACGACCAGACAGGGTATCAATTGCCGCCTTGTTGGCGTTTTTGTCGCCCAGCAGCAGATAAATACGAACGCCTTGTTCGGCCTGTTCTTTGATGGTCTGAATCAGCGATTCGTCTTTCAGGTTTTCACAGGCAATCAGCAGAGTAAGACGAGAACCACTGACGTATTCAACAATGAGTTTGCCAGGATCAAACGAATCCAATGAGTTACTGAAGTCTGCATCAGACTCCTGTTTGCTGAACAAAGCCGGTAAATGCTCGTTCTGGTAATCGATTCGAAATTGTTCCTGACGAGGTACGATCCGTGTCATCAGAGAGCCTCCGCTACGGTGTTATTAATCTGGTCTTGCAAGTATCGAGGCAGCTCAGCCACTTCTTTCGGAGTGAAGGTTGGTGAGCCATCAACTGTGAATTGCCCACTATTTTCACGAATAAAATCCAATCCACTACTGCACTCCCAGCACCAAGTATGCTGAGTACCGACCAAAATCCAGTAGCGACCGTGGTTATCATTTTGCTTTTGGAGGATTTCGCGTGACCAGTTGTCTGGCAGTTCTGCTTCTCTTACGTGCTGCTTATCCAGCGTCAGCAGCAAACCTTCAGCATCAGCAAGACAATCAGCCACATGCTTCAGGTTGCGGATCTGACGTGAGGTATGAACATAACGATCTGAATAGATGATGTGTTCAATGTATTCGCCGCCTGACAACTGTTGGATCAGCTCATCGAGCTCCAATACATCACCGTTTACCAGACTGATCGGCATCCGCAATTTTTTGCTTTTGGATGGAGTCAGATCTGCCATGGCCGCAATATGCCAGTAGGCTTGTGGCTGGCTTTCGCGTGAAAGCTCAGACAACAAGGATTGCTGTTCTTTAAGTGGTAACTCAAAGCCATTCAAGGCGATATGATCCAGCCATTCTGACTGCTGCTTACGCGCCTCTGTCGATGAGTGGTATTTTCTGCTGTAGAAGTCTTCCAGCCAGCAGCGCTGCCACTCTTCAGCATCAGCCTGGTTCGTTGGCTGAATGGGAATGCATTTGGCCTGAACCGACTGAAACTCCCCCATATTGGTTTGTAGACCCGAGCGATTAAAACTTCCAATCTGGAATTTCTGCACCGCTGAGGGATAACGCTGAACCTGTTCCAATTGAGTATCTACACGCCGTTCTTCGGGTAGCCAGTGGCCGTAGAACTCTCCAGCGATAGCAGTCATCACATCGTTCAGGCGATCACCAAAATCATCAATGGAGAGTTCCAAAGTTTCTGGGCGGGAGCTGGGTTTGTTCTGATTGAATTGCAACATATCCAGCAAGCCTGTCAGACTGAGCTTCGATGCTAAAAAATCCAGTGTCCATTCAAGCTGAATCTCTGCTGATTTATCGGGCGAGCAAATCACTTCGGGTTCGAACGATGCCAGCTGCAGGCTAATATTCTTCAGTTCAGACTTGCTACGATCGACGAAAGACTCTTCCAGAACATTCAGCTTTAAAAGCTGCTCTACCCGAAATTCTGATCGGGCTGCGTCCGCCCCTTTTTTCCAGCTTCTCACGTCAGAATTTTTCAGGTCGGGTTCAAAGAATGCTGTATCCCGCTGCATCATGACTGGTCGAGTTTCCAGCAAAGGATCATTATCTGTGTACCAGATATGGTAAAGACCACGCTCTTTGGCTTCGAACAAGCCGCTATCGACGACTTGCTGGCCTTTATCTGTAATGCCTGCTTCATCCCACAGCGCTTCCCGCGTGAGATACTGCTTCAATCGAGGTGGCATATTGGCCGGATTGTTTTGCATACCCTTTAACAAGGACACCAGATCGGGGCGCTGCCGCAAAAACGTAACCCTTGCGATGATGGGATAACGTTTCAACTGAACGGTTCTGCTGAGCGTTAAGGCCAGCGAGCCTTTTTTGCCATCAGCCTGCTTCTTATCCCCACTGGATTGATTCGCAGCATCTGCTGGAGTATTCGCATTGTGTTCCGCTAACGGCTTCATTCTGTTTTTCTGATTGCCACTCATTGATGAGACTTCCCTTTCTTAACTACATGATAGTGTGTCTGTTTTTGGCTACTCACAGTAGAAACACTGCAGGATTTTGCGAGTTTTTTTAACTCCAGCGTGCGAGAACGCTGGGAAAAATATTCATGATGCCCCACAATCACCAACTGATAGCGGGCACGGGTAATGGAGACATTCAGGCGGTTAGGTGAGTCCATAAAACCATCACGATGGGTATTCACCATCGACAAGAACACCACATCCGCTTCCTGCCCCTGGAAGTAATCCACCGTCGCCAACTTGATCGATATGCCTTTGTAATTAAACCGTGCATAGCGATTGGCATTACCCGGAAGCTTTTGAAGTACTTCCCGCAGGGCTTTTTCCTGACCTTTGTAGAAGGTCAAAATTGCAACGTCGAAAGCTTCGTCTTTTTTGTTTTTACTTTTGCCTTCTGCCCAATCACAAAACGCTTTCAGCTCAGTTATCAAAACCTGCGTTTCTTGCTTGTTGCTATTGCCCCGCAAAGTTGTTCCCCGAACATCTAACCAGATATTACGAGACTTATACCTTGTGTATTGCCATGCCCGGTCAGAAGCCGTTTTACCACCATCCGCCAAAACACCTTTAGGGTAAAATTGCTGCCGAGGGAATGCCGATATATCAGGGTGCATGCGGTGCTGATAATTCAAAGTAGTATAACGCTGGGACTTTTCAGGGACATAAAACCCTTGATTCAAAGTGGTTGGTTCATCGTTCTTACGCTTTACCAGTCCATCCCTTGATAGCGCTTCAAGAATAGACGGAAACGCGATATTTTTGAGCACATGAATACGGCCATCAACCGATACTGATTTAGGAAATAGCCGCTCCAGAGTGTCCTCTAGATAGCCGGTTTTTCGCTTCTGGTTGGCCGATAATCGCAACCAGTACTCGCGTTCCAGACGCCAGCACACCTCCTCCGACCATTTGGTGCTATCGATACGATCAAGCAATTCCGTATGAACCTGCACGGTATCTGTGTAACCGGTAGTTTTTACCTTAAAGGACTTACAGTCAGTTCCCGAAACCTTATGCTGCGCTGCTTGGGAGGTTCGACACCAGTCGGGATGCAGTATCAACATATCGTCCGGGACACATCGAGAAAGACCTTCCAAACAGCCTTCTTCGACAAAACATAAATTGTGGCGATACAGCTGTTCAGGATTCCGCTGAATCTGTTTAAAGCCAACCATGTGTCTATCTGCATCACGTCCCGTGTTTGCCATTACGACCAACAGGTTATCCAGGCCCTTAGCAAGTTTTGGCAGCGAAGTACGTGTTCGAATTTCTGCAACCAATGCACTTGCAACGTCCCGGGTAACAGGCACTAGCATTGGATGGGAATAGGGATTGTGATGATCACCTCGCAACTCCTCCAAAAGGAAACAGGCTTGTTGAACTGCTGCAGAAAGGTTCTGACCCAGTGTTTTGCCTTTGGGTGGAACCAGCATCAGATTATCGAGGTTGGCAACGATCTGCTCACGATCGGTAAACGGCGATAGCTGACGCACATCGCCCACTAACATCCAACGTTTGGCAAAACGCGCGGGGACCAAAAATTCTTGGAAGGTGGTTTTACTGCACTCGTCAATGATCATCACATCAAACAGCGGCTCTCCGGTATCCAGCGACACCTCACGGTCATTGAAAAGTCTTAAAATACCGATAGTAGTACCGCAAACAAGATTGGAAGAATCCACTATTAACTGCTTGCTGAGGTTTGCGCATCCATTCGTTCTTTTTAAGTCATCAAACAGTCGATCAAACTGAAATTCTTCAACACCGATGGCATTATTTTCATCACCGATACGCAAGGGAAAGATCTGTGCCAACAGCACTGGATTTTCCTTGATACGTTCCAGCACGTTGTTGATCGCTGCATGGGTCGAAGCTGATAACAGAATACGCTTGCCCTGTAACACCAGCTGCATGATCAGTTCAAGAATGGTGGTGGTTTTACCTGTCCCTGGCGGGCCATCCAAAATGGTGAAATCTTCGTTAGCCAGGGCTTTAGTAACAAACTCACGCTGACGCTCACAACCATCGAAGTTCGGGTCTGTCAGTACTGTCCAGCCGGACTCGGGGATTTGCACTACAGGTACGTCTGGCCAACTCGTCTGCCCACGTTTTTGCAACATCTGAACCAGCGGCCAATGTCCCCGTGCAGGCCGGCTCATCAATTGGTTGATGGCATCTTTCTGGCGTTTGAGCTGACTGGTATCCACACTCACGCGGATCTCGCAGGACTTCCCTTGTTGGGATGGATAGTCGCTGCTCCAGTTTTTCTTGCCTTTGATATTTCTGGCCAAGAGGATCTGGCGCTCGTCCTGACGGGCCTTGAGTACGCGGAAGCCGTCATCAAATTTGCGTTGAGTAGAGTCCAGAATTTTAATGTTCTGGTTATCGCCAAAGAAGTGATCCAGATCAGACTTGCCTGTATCGTCGCCACCTTCATTTTCGGTTAGCTGTATCCACTTTTCTTCGACGCGCGCTTTTTCCAGTTGCCAGGCGAGAGCTGGAAATACGGAGCAAGTGAGAGAATCGGAATCATTGAATTCCTGATTAGTACGACTTTCCAATATTAGGCTTTGCGCTTGTTTGCTATCTTCTACTCGCAGTTCCCAGTGATCACTTTGCAGGGATTGATCTTGACATTGAAAGTGACCGCAACTCAGCTTAGCCAGCTGCTTACTGGTAACATCTTCAAGCTTATGCCCGTCGACCTGCGGCGGGGAGTCTGCAAACAGTAGCCAACCATTACCTTCTGATTTGGCTTGCCATTGTTTAAGCTGGGATTCATCCAGCCCCTTGATCAAGGTGAAAGGCGTGTCTTGCCCGTCAACGGACAGCGTGCTGCTGGCTTTCACATGGCCTTGCAGAACCAGACGAGCGTCAGTTTGCTTCGTCACCTTACATGGCTGGCCGTCGATATAAACCGACTCAAGCTGATCAAGCTGAACAGCCAAGGGGCGCAGTTTCAGCCGATAGCCACTCCATGAAATCTGGTCATCATCTAATTCAAGCTCGGGTAAATACAACTGATGCTCCGAGGCGTTATACCCATCATCTGGAATATCCGTCTCTCGCCGCCCTTTGCCCTTACCCTGCTGAATTGGATCATTTTCATCCGGGTCAAAATCGGCATCGGGTAACTCACCATCGACGGTGAGAATCTCGAACCAACCTTGCTTGCCAGCCACCACTTCTATTTCGCTCACCGGCAACAGCTGCCAGATCCGTTTGTCCGGCTTGAGCTGATAACGCTTGTTAGCGACAGGTTTCCATTCGCAGCTGACTTCCTTGTTCTCCAGTGCCTTGATGCTGTTATTCAGGTAATGCATAAACGGCATCAGGACATTATTTGTCTGGCTGGCCAGTGCTTCAGCCTTGAAGCCTTGTTGTTCAAGGGCCGTAAAAAACGGGTTTTCCATAACAAGTTATCCTGATTATTTTCTGACGAACGGGTTTTCGCCTTCCTGTTTTAGACGGGGCTTTTTACTGTTGGAAGTATCCAGAAGTTCTGGCTCTGCCGAGCTGGCAGGAACTGCGCGCCCCTTCGCCCAAGCACGGGTATCTTGAATCATTTCCGCCATAGTAAAAGAGAGTGGAGAGGTGGCCTGAATGGCCTTGAGAATATCGTCCTTGTTTAACTGGTGGCCTTCGTCAAAAGCCAGAAACATGGCCTCCTTGACGGCTTCTTCCAGTTCAGCTCCGGTAAAGCCCTTGCTGGCGAGCGCCAGCTCATCCAGTTCGTCTTGCGTAAAATCATCGAGACGATTACGGCGCTTCAGATGAATAGAGATAATGTCCTGGCGATCCTGCTGTACCGGCAGGTCCACAAAGAAGATTTCATCGACACGGCCTTTACGCAGCAGCTCGGGTGGTAATTGGGCGATATGGTTAGCGGTCGCTACCACAAACACCGGTTTCTCTTTTTCCTGCATCCAGGTCAGAAAAGTACCTAATACGCGGGATGTCGTACCGCCATCTGTGGCACCAGAACTTTGCATGCCCGACAGACCTTTTTCGATTTCATCCACCCAGAGAATACTGGGTGCCAGCGCTTCAGCAGTTTGTAGTGCCGAACGGATATTAGCCTCAGACTGACCCACAATACCGCCATAGATTTTACCCATATCCAGACGCAACAGAGGCAGTTGCCAGGCATTCGCCACTGCTTTGGCGGCCAGGCTTTTACCTGTGCCCGGCAAACCGAGCAGCAACACACCTCTGGGGGTTTCCAGACCAAAATCACGGGCGTCTTTGGTGAACGACTGACGACGGCGATTCAGCCAAGATTTGAGGTTATCGAGGCCGCCGATATCGTCGAGCGTGGCTTTCGGATGAAAGTATTCCAGATGTCCGCTCTTACGAATCACCTGCTCTTTTTCTTTAACGATAAAAGGGATTTCAGATTCGGTGAGACGTCTGAACTGGCAAGCAGCCTTTGAGAAAGCCAGTTGGGCTTCGCTCGTTGAGAGGCCAAGTGCAGACTCGATCAGAGCGGATGACTCTTGATAGTCCCTCTCGTCCAGATCATAACGATCGCATGCCTGCCGCATCAGGGTTTTGAGGTCATCGGCATCCGGTAATGGCATCTCCATCACCTGCACTTCTTTCTCCAATTCTGGAGGCAGTAAAGGAGCAGGCTGAGAGAGCACAACAGTGACGTTATTTATTTCACGGCTGGCAACGGCGATCGCAAATGCACGCAAGCGGCTGATCAGGGTGTGCTCGTTAAGGAAATGATGGAAGTCTTCCAGCAGCAGGATGAAGTCAGGCTCTTCATCGCCTGCACTGATATCCACTAACCACTCGAGAACTTCTTGAGGCTGTTCCCCCTCATCTGCCGGCTCCCAGCAATTGTCTTCGAAATCGTATTTCCTCAAGCCCTGGGGCATGTTCCATATGTAGAGGTCTCGGTTCAGGTCTGTGCCTGCCTGAATGCAACAGGCGCGAATCCGCAGGGTTTCGTGACTGATGATTTGAATAACCGGTGCCGCAGCTTTCGTATTTAGACTGAACAAATCCCCAAATGTCACTGTCTAATCTCCATGTTAAATTGCCAGTAACTATAACTCATGGCAGATGTATATAAGCATTAGAAATATCAAGACTCCGCCAACACCCAAGCGGAGCTTCTGGCCCTAACCCGCTGTAAATAATCGCACAGACTGATCCCGCTGCAATAATCGGCTCCTGTTCATCCAGCACTGAGATATCCTCCAGATGATTGAGAAATGGCGTCAGCATACTGTCAGCATGCAGTAATTTTCACCGGCCAGCCACTGGCTCAGCTACTGTTCAACAATCACAATAAAGCTACGAGCCGAAATTTGATAAAGGAGGGTACGTTCCGGGCAATGGAGCACATGCAGCGGTGCGCCGATACTCGGGCTGGCTTCCCTGCCAACCGGCAACGGCAACATGTTTGCATCCTTGCGAAGTTATTACAGGCTCAGGTTAACACATTGAGCAGGGCCCCCTGAATTCCATCTACCAGGCGGCATAGAGCCTGCCGTTGCCAGCCACTCCCACTCAAATATCAATTATAACCACAAATAATTATAAATAAGAACTAGTTAGAAAGGATATCTTTATCGATACCATTATCTATACCATACGCAGATTTTTTAATTTTTTTGCTGCTCGTCGACACTTTAATTTGGCTTTGACCTAAGCCGAGGATTATGCTATATCATGACGAAGTACTTATTTCTCTTCAACACTCAACCATCGCGATGCCGATGTATTCTATCCATCTTGTGTCTCCAAGTTATCGCTGTATATTTAGAGAGTGTATTAATTCTTCCCCTTAGCTTATTACGGTCTCAGACAACCTAAGTGCTTCGCCTTCACCAATTTGATAAGCAGAAAACACACAATAACCGCTGCTGCAAAGTTATAGAGCATTCCTGCCACAAACGCAGACGAATACTGACTTGCCAACTCTACAGACTCATTATTCGTTGATAATGCTGTATTAAATAAAATACCTATCACTGCAACCCCAAACGCCGCACCAAGTTGTTGGACGGTAGAAACGACACCAGAAGCCATTCCTGCCTGTTTTTCTTCAACAAAACCTAATACCAAATTGAGTAGAGGTGTCATGATGGAACCCTGACCGAACCCAACAATAAACAAGGCGGGAATCAACAGTACCGCGTTGAGTCCGGCACCAGCCTCATAGACTTGTAAAATCAATAAGCCCATCGACACAGCATAGATTGACGCGCCTACCACAATCACCTTTTCACCCCATCTTGTAACGAGTTTTGGTGTAACTAATGAGGCCACGACAAAACCCACACTACACGGTGCAAAGATACTCCCTGCAACAAAGGGGTCAATTTCTAAACCCGTTTGCACCAGTAATGCAAAACTTAAGAAAAATGAGCTGGATGTAGAATAAACAAGCAGCACCAATACCGTTCCTAAAGCAAATCGCTTTTGGGATAAAAGCTGCATATCCACCAAGGGTAACTTTGCTGCCAGTCTGCTGTTTTCCTGCTGTCGATAAAAGAGTACCAGCATCATTGCAGCCCCGGCCAATGAGAGCAAAGTCCACGAGGGCCAATCGGCTTCAGGCCCATTAATCAGAGGGATCAATAGTAGCGACAAACCAACACTGATCAAAAACACCCCAACCCAATCTAAGCTGGGTCGTTCTTCAGATCTAGATTCGGGAATCAGACGGGCGCTAAAAATGGCAAACAGTCCGACAGGAAGATTAATCAAAAAAAGACTACGCCAACCCAGTTCAAAAAAGTCGCCATGCACAATCCACCCGCCTAACACCTGAGCGGCAATCGCTGCAAGACCAAGCGTCATACCTAACAGCCCGAAAGCACGTCGGCTGTCATCCCCCGTAAAGTTGACCCGAATGGAAGCATAAACTTGCGGAAACAACAGTGCAGCGGAGAATCCTTGTAACACTCTCGCCCCGATCAAGATATTAGCCGTGGGCGCAACAGCACAAACAAATGAACTGAAAGTAAACCCCAGCATGCCGATGATGAACAACCGGCGGCGACCGAACATATCACCTAACCGTCCTCCGGTGATAAGAAGTACTCCAAACGCCAGCTCATAGCCTGCGACAATCAAGCCTATCTGAGAAAAACTGGCATTCAATCCAGCCTGCATACTAGGAATGGCTACGTTGACCACAAATAAATCAAAAATAGTAACGAACCCTGCCAGTAACAATACATATAAACCACGCCATGGAGCCGATTTAGAGGGAATATGACTAGTGGTTAAAAGATGAGAACGTGTGCTCATACTGTATCTCCAAAGTGACAAAGAGCTGATTTTATAACTTTGTTAGACAGTTACAATTTAACCATTTATGCTATTACTAATAGTGATACGGTCAATGAGAACTACAATGCGAACCATGAAACGAACACGGGACGAGCTTGCCACTTTTTTACGATCTCGTCGTGAACGCCTCTCACCCAATGAGGTAGGCTTACCAAGCGGAGGGAGACGGCGCACACCAGGGTTACGCCGCGAAGAAGTCGCAGCTCTAGCCGGTGTCGGACTGACATGGTATACATGGTTGGAACAAGGACGTGATATAGGCGTGTCAACAGCCTTCTTAGAGAACCTATCAAGAGTTCTTAAGCTTGATGCCGCCGAGCGCCGACATCTATTTTTACTGGCTCATGAACGCCCACCGACCGATCAGGGCAAAACGTGGTGTGTGGTACCTGCTTTGATTCGTCGACTCATGGATGATATCGCTCAGCATCCTGCCTATGTATTAAATCTGCGCTGGGATGTGCTTGCTTATAACGATGCCGCGAACCGTCTATTCTGTTTCGAGCATCAACCTTCCGAGAGGCGGAATTTATTATGGATGCTTTTTACCGATCCAGTCCTGCTGGAACTTTTTCCCCACTGGGAAGAAGAAGCACCACGCATATTGTCCAGTTTTCGTCGTGACTATGCTAATGCAAGTCACGACTGTGATATCAAAGCGTTGGTAGATGAATTGAAGAAAGTGTCACCTGAGTTTCATCAGTTTTGGAAAGAACATGATGTTCATGCACCATGTAATGGTAGTCGAGAGCTCAAAGTAGACGGCGAGACTATCACGTTTGAACACACTTCTTTAATCATTGATGCAGACCGCCATTTGCGCTTGGTGGTTTATGCGAAGAGTGAACAAGATTAAATAAAGGCCCAGATATTATCACTAGGTAATTAAGGAGTGACCTAGTCGACTATCAAAGAGAAAATCTCACCATAAAAAATGCCAATCAGTAATACTGACTGGCATTTCATTTATTTTCTAAAGACTAGGCTAGTTGTTTACAACTAATCTTATTCCCACTCAATCGTAGCCGGTGGTTTTCCTGAGATATCGTAAACCACGCGAGAGATACCATCGATTTCATTAATGATCCGACTGGATACACGGCCTAAGAAGTCATATGGCAAATGCGCCCAGTGAGCGGTCATAAAGTCAATAGTTTCAACAGCACGCAGGCTGACCACCCAGTCGTACTTACGCCCATCCCCCATGACACCAACTGAACGTACAGGTAGGAACACTGTAAAGGCCTGGCTGACTTTATTATATAAGTCTGCTTTATGCAGCTCTTCAATGAAGATAGCATCGGCACGACGCAGTAAGTCACAATATTCTTTTTTCACTTCTCCCAACACCCGAACCCCAAGACCTGGTCCAGGGAATGGATGACGGAATAACATTTCGTAAGGTAGACCTAACTCTAAACCAATCTTACGGACTTCATCTTTAAATAGCTCTTTTAAAGGCTCGACTAAGCCCATCTGCATGTCTTCTGGCAAGCCACCCACATTGTGATGTGATTTAATCACATGTGCTTTACCGGTTTTAGCGCCTGCCGATTCGATCACGTCCGGATAAATTGTTCCCTGAGCCAACCACTTGGCATTTTGCAGTTTAGAGGCTTCTTCATCGAAGACTTCCACAAAAACGCGACCAATAGTTTTACGTTTGGCCTCTGGATCGTCAATGCCTTTCAACGCCGATAAGAAGCGATCTTCCGCATCAACCCGGATAATATTCAACCCAAATTTGTCACCAAACATTTCCATGACCTGATCGCCTTCATGAAGACGTAACAGACCATTATCGACAAAGACACAAGTCAGTTGTTTACCGACTGCGCGATGGAGCAGCATCGCAACCACGGAGGAGTCAACCCCGCCGGACAATCCCAAAATGACTTCATCATCGCCGACCTGTTCACGGATCTGCGACACAGCATTATCGATGATCGAACTAGATGTCCACAATGCTTCACAGCCACAGATATTCAGCACGAAATGCTCAAGCATCCGTTTGCCTTGACGGGTATGAGTCACTTCCGGATGGAACTGAACACCATAATAGTGTTTTTCTTCATTGGCCATAGCAGCAAACTGGCAGGTTTCGGTACGGGCCAATGTGGTAAAACCATCTGGAATGGCTGACACTTTATCGCCATGACTCATCCAAACATCCAGCAATGGTTTGCCATCTTCGCTAATCGCATCTTGGATTTGGCTAAAAAATGGAGATTCGTGCAGGACTTCAACCTGAGCATATCCAAATTCGCCTTCACCAATCCCTTTGATCACCTCACCACCCAGCTGAGCTGACATGGTCTGCATCCCATAGCAGATCCCTAATAATGGGACATTCAGATCAAACACCGCTTGAGGTGCTCGAGGTGATCCGGCTTCAGTCACACTTTCTGGGCCACCAGCCAGAATAATGCCATCCGGAGCAAACTCTCGGATCTGCGCATCATTAACATCCCAACCCCACAATTCACAGTAAACGCCAATTTCCCGGATCCGCCGTGCAATCAATTGTGTATATTGAGATCCAAAATCTAGGATCAAAATTCGATGGTCATGAATATCTTTGCTCATAGCCTGCTATTATCTCTGTTTAGGGGGCAAATAAATGGGCGAGACTTTCGCCTCGCCTGCTGCTTCAAAAGTTTAGCTGCCTAACCGATAGTTCGGTGATTCTTTGGTGATTGTAACATCATGCACATGACTTTCACCCATACCCGCACTGGTAATTTTCACAAACTCAGCTTTGGTATTCAGCTCTTCGATAGTCGCACATCCAGTCAGGCCCATGCATGAACGCAGCCCGCCCATCTGTTGATGGATGATCTCTTTCAACCGGCCTTTATAAGCAATACGACCTTCAATCCCTTCAGGAACCAATTTATCGGCGGCATTATCACTTTGGAAATAACGATCAGATGACCCCTGAGCCATCGCACCCAGTGATCCCATGCCTCGATAGGCTTTAAATGAACGGCCTTGATACAGTTCAATTTCACCGGGAGATTCTTCTGTGCCGGCAAACATACTTCCGACCATCACACAGCTAGCGCCAGCCGCTAAGGCTTTTGCGATATCACCGGAGAAGCGGATCCCACCATCGGCAATCACAGGAATACCTGTTCCTTGCAATGCTTCCACCGCATCAGAAACAGCGGTAATCTGTGGTACACCAACGCCAGTGACGATACGAGTGGTACAAATAGAACCTGGGCCAATCCCAACTTTAACGGCGCTAACCCCAGCTTCCACCAGAGCTTTTGCACCAGCAGCTGTCGCAACGTTCCCCCCGATAATTTGCAGGTCAGGATACGCTTGACGAGTGGCTCGAATACGGTCTAAAACGCCCTGTGAGTGACCATGTGATGAATCGATCAGCAGCACATCGACCCCAGCTTCCACCAACGCAGCAACCCGAGCTTCATTGCCGGCACTCGCCCCAACGGCAGCACCTACTCGTAACCGACCCAGTTCATCTTTACAGGCGTTAGGTTTACGTTCTGCTTTTTTAAAGTCTTTAGCTGTAATCAAACCCCGTAGTTTAAATTCGTCATCCACCAGCAACATTTTTTCAATACGGTTGCTGTGCATCAGCTGTTCAACATGTTCACGGGTTGTTTCAGTGGTAGTAATCAACCGTTCTTTAGGTGTCATCACATCACGAACTAATACGGCCGGGTTGTTTTCAAAGCGGACATCACGCCCAGTGATAATCCCAACCAGATCATTATCACCAACTACAACTGGATAACTGGCGAAACCGTGTTGTCTGGAAAGTTCAATGATTTCACCTAATGTCATATCAGGTGAAACAGTCACAGGATTTAAAACCACGCCGTTTTCAAATTTTTTCACTTTGCGAACTTCATTCGCCTGTGCTTCAATCGACATGTTTTTATGGATAAAGCCAATGCCACCTTCTTGAGCCAAGGCAATGGCCAAACGGGCTTCAGTCACCGTATCCATTGCGGCAGAAATCATTGGAATATTCAGCTTAATTTTGGCAGTTAACCGTGTGGCCAACTCTGCTGTATTAGGGAGGACCTCTGAATGTGCAGGAACTAACAGCACATCATCAAAAGTTAGAGCTTCTTTTTGGATTCGTAACATTGCAACATCTCACCGTCAAAAGATATACAAGGGGTTAAAATATTGCGAACGGATTATATTCTTTTTGCTGGCCAAGGTAAAATAAAAAGTGCTATTTTGGACGATTAATTTTTGACGATTGGAAAAATCGGAATGCCCGCCTCTGCTGCCCCCAAACAAACTATTTTATCAGTAAGTCAGCTGAACGAAAAAGTCCGCCAGCATCTGGAAATGCATATTGGGGAGATATGGCTGCAAGGTGAGATATCCAATTTAGCTCGCCCTTATTCCGGCCACTGGTATTTCAGCCTTAAAGATAACCGCGCTCAGGTCCGCTGTGCGATGTTCAAGGGACAAAACCGCAAAGTGCTATTTGATGTTCAAGATGGACAACAGGTATTAGTTCGGGCTCGAATCAGTGTCTATGAGCCACGGGGGGAATATCAACTCATTGTACAGTCGATGCAACCCGACGGGCTGGGAGCCATGCAACTAGCCTATGAACAACTGCGCTGTAAATTGGCCGCAGAAGGGTTATTCCAAGAATCACGAAAAGTCGCACTACCGGAAATCGTAAATCGCGTGGGCGTGATCACCTCCGCCAGCGGCGCTGCATTTCATGATATTACAGCTGTACTCAAACGGCTGGCCCCACAAATTGACATCGTATTATACCCAAGTCCAGTTCAGGGCCATGAAGCACCTGAGTCGCTCTGTCAGGCCTTAAAGATTGCGAATTTACGTGCGGAAGTCGATGTGCTCATTATTGGTCGAGGAGGCGGATCATTAGAAGATTTATGGGCTTTTAATTATGAGCCACTCGCCCGACAGGTTGCCGCCAGCCAACTTCCAATCATTTCAGCCGTCGGCCATGAAATTGACTTTACTCTCACCGATTTTGTCGCTGACTGGCGAGCCCCCACCCCTTCGGCGGCAGCCGAACGGATTGCCTATGGGCAGCACCAGTTATATCAAAAGCAAACTCAACTCTATCAACAACTCCAAAAACTTATAACCCGAATGCTCAGCATTCACGAGCAACATTTCAGACAGTTACAGCAGCGGCTATCCAATCAGTCACCCCTTCGGCAACTTCGCGTACAACAGCAGCATTGTGATGAGCTACATTTGCGTTTGCATCGGGCTTTAAATCGATATCTGTCCCAAAAACAACAGCATCAGGAACAACTGCAAAAACGCCTGCTACGCGTTTCACCTCAATATCATCTGCGTACGGCACATCGGCAATTACTGCAATTAAATGCCCGTTTAAGCTATAGTTATCAACAATATATAAAAACTAAGCAGCATCAGTTTTCAGGAACTATCCAGCAGTTACAGGCATTAAGTCCTCTGGCAACTCTGGCCCGTGGATATAGTGCTATTCAATCAGAATCAGGGCAGTGGCTCACCCACACCACTCAGTTTAAGCCTGGGATGATGATTGACATACAACTCTGTGATGGTCAAGTTCGGGCAAAAGTCGATAGTATTGATTAAATTATCATCTAAAATCTATATCTATAGACTCATCCTCGCTAAATCACTAAAATAGCGAGAAATGTTACCTGGATGATGCATACATAGGATGTTGATATGCCCCTGGACATAGCCGATAACGGTGAAGAAAAGTTAATTGAATTACTCTACCAAGCCGCGGCCACACCTGAAATTTGGCCCGAGTTATTACAACAGTTACATTGGTTTATTTTTGAACATTATCATATTGCCGACGGTCAGTGTTTAACTGACGAGTTATTTCAGTCCGTTTATTCACATCTAAACGATACGACCAAGCCTCCCTCTATGGAGCATACGCCACTCAACCGCCTTTGCCGTCATATGGCTCAAGCCCTGCAGATTACTAAACGTCTTTATCTTCTTGAAGAAAATCAACGTATTACCGAAGAAATTTTAAATCGAATCCCCGTTGCACTACTGCTGGTTGATGAATTGGCCTCGATAAAAATGAAAAACCAACAGGCCGAATCATTACTGGAACAGTCCGGTTTTATTCAGCAAAAAGGGCAAAAGCTACAACTAGCGGATCCTGTCCAACATCGCAAACTGCTAGAACTTATCAAGGAGCAATCTAAACCACGAGTTTTTCAACCCCAGAGTCGAGGCATATCACTCCAACGGCAGACTCCAGATGACCACCAGTTAATCGCCATTGTCATGCCATTATCCCAAAGCGCCATATCGATCTTTGAACATGCAGCTACGGCCGCAGTGCTCATTTCCGACCGACGACATGAAGCCGATATAGAGTTGTCAGCGATGGCTGATATTTATCAGCTAACCCCTAAAGAGATGCGAATTGTTAAGCATATCTCTCAGGGTAAATCTCCCCGAGATATCGCGAAATCGTTACATGTCAGTTATAACACCGTCCGCAGCCAACTGAAGTCGATCTTTGTTAAAACGAATGTTTCCAGCCAAAGCGAACTAGTCAATCTGGTTCTCGCCGGTACCGGAGCCATGCTGTTCCAAACCGCTGTATCGCAAAAGTGTCCTTTAGCTGATATCGCTCATGCTAATGAACAATTTTTAACACTCAAAGATGGTCGAACACTTTGCTTTCAAGAATATGGTGATCCTAAGGGGACCCCGCTCTTGGTCTGCCATAGTATTCTGGGGTCCAGACTAGAACATTTTATTCACCATAAAGATTGGTCCAGAGAATATGGATTTCGGCTAATCATTCCAGATCGTCCAGGTTATGGCTTTTCCGATCCAAATCCTTTGCTCAGTTATACCCAGTGGACCGATGATATATCACAGCTTCTCACCTATTTAAAAATCAACGAGATCGCTGTCACCGGTTATGCGACCGGAGGTATTTATGCAACAGCGTTAGCGGCTTGCCTGCCACAGCGAGTACGGCATCTCGTTCTCATCTGTTCCGGTTCATCGATAGAAAAAGAAGAAGACTTTAAACAAGCGGGGCCCTTGTACATCATGCATCTGCATCTGGCGAGGCACTTTCCATCCCTATATCGATTATTTCTGGCCATTCTAGAGCGAGGGCTTACATCGACCCCACAATTGTATTGCGACCTTTTGGCTCGAAATCTGTCAGACATTGATTTAAAAACATTTAAAAAGGCGGATGTGCTAGAGCAATATCACATGAATGTGAAAGAAGTGAATCGGCAAGGGGTTAAATCGTTCTCTGACGAGCTACTGCGCATGTTTCATCCCTGGGAATTCAATGTGAAAGATATTACATGCCCAACAACCTTATGGCACGGTACTGAAAATCAATACATCCCACTATCAACCGTCCAGAGGACTGGCAAAGCCATTAAACACTCAACACTCCACCTGATCCAAGGACAAGGCCATTTGATGATTTATCAACAATGGCCAGCTATTTTAAAACAGCTGCGCCATGATCTAGACCAAGCAGACGAGTAACTCCCCATTTGGGCCGTTAACTCGTGGAGCACTCCATGACGGCACGGCCACTACATGGGATGGAAACGATAAATCGAAGTTCGCTTAGATTTAAGCTCATTGCAGTGATTACAAAAATAATTCACGGCCCCACAAGCTTGCAAGACTTGCAGAGGCTGCTGACAAACACTGCAATAAGCCTCTTTTTTAAAATTTTGATGACAGTGATCACAGCGCCATTGCCCCGGAGCCGGATGGCTCAGGGGCTGTTCACAATCAGGACAGCAAAAAACAGTTTCGGTCATAACAACACCTTATTTAGATTTAGGGGATGACTGCCGTTGTTTTTCAATGCGCTTACGAGCCCGTTGCTGACTGAGGGTCAACTTGCCGGTTTTACCCGCATACGGGTTTTCACCCTCTTTAAACTCAATACGGATCGGAGTTCCGGTCATTTCAAGCGCTTTACGATAGTAGTTCATCAGATAACGCTTATAAGAATCAGGCAATGAGTTCACCTGATTACCGTGAATCACAATCCGAGGAGGATTATAACCACCAGCATGCGCATAACGCAGTTTTACCCGCCGCCCCCGAACTAAAGGAGGCTGATGATCTTCCCGAGCCATCTCCAAAATACGAGTTAACATCGACGTCGAAATACGTTTTGTAGCACACTGATAGGCCGCTTCAACCGACTCATATAGATGCCCAACCCCTGTACCATGCAGGGCTGAAATAAAGTGAACATTGGCAAAATCGATAAATCCTAAACGGCGATCCAATTCACGCTTCAGTTCATCTTTCACATCCTGCGTCAGACCATCCCATTTATTGACCGCCAGTACTAATGCTCGCCCGGCATTTAAAATGAAGCCCAACAAACTGAGATCTTGATCGGAGATCCCTTCCCGTGCATCAATGAGCAACAAGCACACATTGGCATCTTCAATGGCTTTTAAGGTTTGGATCACCGAGAATTTTTCGACTTTATCGGTAACTTTCCCTCGGCGGCGAACCCCTGCTGTATCAATAAGAATATAATCACGTTCATTGCGCTGCATCGGGATATACACACTATCCCGTGTTGTACCGGGCATGTCGTAAACAACAACTCGTTCTTCACCTAAAATTCGGTTAGTCAGCGTGGATTTTCCCACATTGGGTCGCCCGATAATCGCCAATTTAATCGGTAATTCTTCAAGTGATTGAGCCTGAGCTTCAGCTTCTTCTTCGGTTAATATTTCAGCCTCAGCAGATTCCGCTAATTCATCCTCAGCTTCAGGCCAGTCTTCAATCAATGGCTTCAGTGCTTTTTCAAGCAACTGACTCACCCCACGCCCATGAGCCGCAGCAATCGGATAAACTTCACCTAACCCTAAGCTGAAAAAATCACTGCTGGCCACTACCGCATCAATCCCGTCAGTTTTATTGGCCACCAAAAAAACCGGCTTGTGCTGACGCCGCAGATGTTCTGCGATCATTTCATCCCCAACAGTCGTTCCATCCCGGGCATCGACTAAAAATAAAACCACGTCAGCTTCTTCAATAGCCGCCATTGATTGACGGGCCATTTCCAGATCAATCCCCTGCTCATTGCCTTCGATACCACCTGTATCGATCACAATATACTGTTGTCCCGCTAACTGGGCCTGACCATACTTACGATCTCGGGTTAAACCGGGATAATCAGCAACCAACGCATCCCGGGTCCGAGTAAGCCGGTTAAATAGTGTTGATTTGCCTACATTTGGGCGCCCTACCAGGGCCACTACAGGAAGCACCATGTAATTTGTTTCCTAACAAAAAGAAAAAGCTCACAGTCAGATGACTATGAGCTTTATTGTAACGGATTAATGAACGTTACGCGCGTTTAAAGGCAATCAGTTTGCCGCTACGAGTCTGAATAATAATTTCATTCTCGGTCACCAGCGGCGCAATGTACAGGCCATCGCTGTCAAGTTCAAGTTTAGAGACAAAAGTTCCGGTATCCCGATTAATCCAGTACAGATACCCCTTTTGATCTCCCACCAACACATAATCACCATCAACGGCCGGAGCGGTGACATTACGGTACTGTAAAGCTGACAGCTGCCATTTCGGCTGACCACTAAATCGATCCACATCGATCACATGGCTACGGCTATCAGTCATGAATATTTCGCCTCCGGAAACGGCAATATCCTGATACGCCGAATAAGTACGCCGCCATACCCGCTGACCATCTTGTAAATTAATCGCGACCAAAGAACCATTATAGGCCACAGCGTAGAGTTCACTGCCCACCACGACCGGCTGGCTATCGGCATCCACTAGCTGTTCTAATTGGGTCGTTCCCCCCGATATGGCTAATTGGCTGGAGAACAACTGCTGGCCACTTTCCTGGGAAAAGATACTGACACTACCATTACTGCGCCCTAAAATAATAATCCCATTCGTTACTACCGGAACAGCCTTACCTCGCAAGGTTAATGCTGGCTGATCCAAACTAATATTCCATTGGATACGACCAGTCGTAGCATCCATTGACAGTAAATGCCCACTATTAGTGATCACATACAAGTTACCACTACTAAACGTCGGCGCAGCAATGACTTCTCCCGGCATAGACTGATGCCATTTTAACTTTCCGGTTGCGGCATCCAGTGCAAAAAAATCCGCATTTTCAGTGCCCAGATAAATCATCTGATTAGCCGCTAACAAACCTCCAGAAATTCGCAAGGATGAATCTTTGGTGTACTGTTTGCTATCCGGGAGATCAGTCAGATCATTCCGCCAAATTCGTTTTCCCTGAAGATCAAAAGCCGCGACAGTTCCAGCTCGATCCGCAGCATACACATGCTGATCATCGACAACCGGACGCAGCTGAGAATAATAGTTCCCCACACCATCCCCAATAGAAACTTCCCAAAGTTTCTGCGGATGAAACTGATTTTTAAACTCAGGCGTGGGGGCTGGCGTGTGTACGGGTTTATCTGAGCTACAGGCCACTAGCCCCAGCAATAAACCAACCGCCACGATAACTTGATACATCTTCTTCATACGGATCATTCACCTGCTAGATTATCAAGCTTCAGTTGCACGGTCGGGTCGATCCCCTGGCCATCAGCGATTGCATCCTGATAGGAATCACGAGCCGCCTTGATAGAATCTGGAGTTCCCTGAGCCACATAAATATCACCATTCAAAGCGGCAACAATTCCTTTAAAAGCTTTCCCTTTTAACTGTCTGAGTGTCGCCAGTGCATTGTCATATTGCTTCAACTGTATCAACACGCGAGCCAAACGAATCACGGCCAGACCTTGAACGGGCTGCTCAGAGCGAGCAATCACTCGCTGTAAGGTTACAGAAGCCTCTTTATATTGTTTCTGAGCCACCTGTTTATTAGCCAGAATCAGTTGGGCGAGCTGTGCATAATTTCCCGCGCCCTGATAAGTGCTGATAAACTGTTCTAGCGCTTCAGCCGTTACATCATTCCCCTTAGCACTCTCTAATAACAAGTGTTGATAAGCCTGTGAAGCCAGCACTGTCTTTTGGCTCTGATGGCTTTGGTAAATACTCCAGCCTATAGCAGCCGCAATCACTACAACAATCGCCACAGCGATTGCAATCCAATAGCGTTGCAGAATTCCCTTTACTGCCTGCAACTGTTGTTCTTCGGTGGAATAGATCTCCACAGATCCCCCTATAAACTCAAAGCCTGAAACTGAACCGGTAATGTACCCTGTTCAACCCATTAAACAAAGTACTCGCGCAAATGATCGATCAATTGTGCCTGACTAATCGTAACCTGATCGGCTCCTGTTCTCAGGTATTTAATCGTTACCTGTGAATGCGCCATCTCATCTTCGCCAATAATCAGGGCAACTTGTGCACCTGATTTATCCGCACGCTTAAACTGTTTCTTAAAGTTGCCTCCACCACGATGATTTAATACTCGCAATTTAGGCATCGCTTCACGAACCGCTTCAGCTAACTGGTTCGCAACCGCAGTACTGGAATCACCACTGCCGAGGACATAAACATCAGCGGTCGATGCGGCCTGATGTAACTGCCCTAGTGTATCCAGCAATAAAATCAGCCGTTCCATACCCATTGCAAAACCAACCGCAGTCGTATGACGTCCGCCAAGCTGCTCAACCAAGCCATCATAACGGCCACCGGCACAAACTGTACCCTGAGCACCTAGACTATCCGTCACCCATTCAAAAACAGTCCGGTTATAATAATCCAGTCCACGTACCAAACAATGATTGATCTCGTAACTAATACCGGCTGCATCTAACAGCTGACACAGTCCATCTAGATGCGCTTTACTTTCATCATCTAAATGATCGATCAATTTGGGAGCATCAGCTACAACCGCTTGAACCTTCGGATCTTTGCTATCAAGGACCCGCAACGGATTTGTCTGCATCCGGCGACGAGAGTCTTCATCAAGTTGGTCTTCATGAGCTGCCAGATAAGACACTAATTTTTCACGATAGTTCGCCCGGGCTTCATTAGATCCCAGTGAATTCAGTTGTAACTTCACCTGATCACGGATCCCGAATGCTTTCCAGAATCGAGCCGTCATCAGAATCAACTCGGCGTCAATATCTGGGCCATCCAACCCAAAGACTTCTACGCCAAACTGATGAAACTGACGATAACGCCCTTTTTGCGGACGTTCATAGCGAAACATCGGCCCCATATACCATAACCGTTGTTCCTGGTTATACAGCAGGCCATGCTCATTACCTGCTCGAACACACGCGGCGGTTCCTTCAGGACGCAGGGTTAAACTTTCGTCATTCCGGTCACTAAAGGTATACATTTCTTTTTCAACGATATCAGTTACTTCACCAATAGAACGTTTAAACAGTGCAGTATTTTCAACGATGGGAGTTCGGATTTCACTGTAACCATAAGCTGCAACAACCTGTCTTAACGTATTTTCGACCTGTTGCCATTTAAAACTTTCTTCAGGCAGACAATCGTTCATGCCTCGAATTGCTTGAATTTGAGTTGCCACGTTATTCTCTATCTATATAAGTTAATTTTTTTGTATAACAAATGATTATAAATTAGTTTGAGGGCTCGGGGTAAAAATTCCCAAGCTTATTTAATCAATCTGTTTCACATCGATTTGAGCGATCCGGGAACGAATTTTCGCTTCAAGTGCATCGACCAATTTATCATTATCAAACCGCTCTTTTTGCCGGACACCATCCACATAAAACCCACTTTTCCGGGCACTCCCCGTGATCCCCATGTCTGAAAGCAAAGCTTCCCCCGGACCATTGACTACACACCCAATAATGGAAACATCCATTGGTGTCGCCACATCTTCCAGCCGCTGCTCCAACTCATTGACCGTTTTGATCACATCGAATTCTTGCCGAGAACAACTCGGGCAGGCAATAAAATTAATGCCCCGGTTACGAATGCGCAGTGATTTTAGAATATCAAAGCCGACTTTCACCTCTTCAACTGGATCCGCGGCTAGTGAAACGCGCAACGTATCGCCAATCCCTTCACTAAGCAACATCCCTAGTCCAATGGCTGATTTGACGGCTCCAGCCCGTTGTCCTCCGGCTTCAGTAATCCCTAAATGCAAAGGCTGTTCAATTTGCTTGGCCAATAATCGGTAAGCATCAACTGCTAAAAACACGTCCGAAGCCTTCACACTGACTTTAAATTGATCAAAATTAAGCCGATCTAGGATTTCGACATGCCGCAAAGCTGATTCAACCAAGGCCTTTGCCGTCGGTTCCCCATATTTTTCCTGAATATCTTTTTCCAACGATCCGCCATTTACACCGATTCGAATCGGAATATTATGGTCCCGAGCTGAATCGACTACAGAACGAATTCGTCCTTCATGCCCAATATTCCCCGGATTAATCCGCAAGCAATCCGCCCCATATTCCGCCACTTTTAGTGCAATCCGATAATCGAAGTGAATATCAGCAACTAACGGAATAGAGATCTGCCGTTTGATCTCCCGAAACGCTTCAGCCGCTTCCATAGTAGGAACCGAAACCCGCACAATATCCGCACCGGCCTTTTCAATACGCTGGATCTGGCTCACAGTGGCCGCAACATCCGTGGTACGAGTATTCGTCATCGATTGAACCGAAATAGGGGCATCCCCACCCACAGCAACTGACCCAACATGGATCTGTTTGGAAAGGCGCCGTTTAATCGGTACGTTAGAACTCATTTATAACCTCATGAATTAGGAATCGTCAGGCGGACCGTACGCCCTTCTACGCTAGAATGATTAAAAGCAAACGGCTGACCGCCATACTCTATCGTGACCCCATCGGGAACGCCCAAAGTCACCTTGTAAGGCGGTTGGCCATTTAACACGATCACTTGCCCAACCTGTTTCACCCCTATGGCCAACCGATTATCGGAAGCATCCCGCACTTCAATCCAGCAGGCTTTTGAAAACCGGAGCTGTAACTGTGAAATCGCCGGGGAGGAACTGGAACTGTTCACCGAAGCCGCCATAGTTTTATCAGTAGCCGTCGGCTCATCAGCCTGAACCGGGGCATCGACCGAGGTAGCGACGCTGGCAATATTGGGATCAGCACGGTTAACGGATGGCGTCGGTACCGCTGAAGTCTGGGTCTGCGATGAAGATTGACTCAGTTGCTCGGCCACATGCAGTGCCGTTTGAGCGGCATTAGCTGGAGGGCTTGGCATAGCAGGCGCTGGAGTGGTTGCATCCGGATGGGCTGGTTCCGCGGTTGGCGTGGCATTGTCATCTGGTTTTTCAGTCACGACGGGAATATCCGTTGCCGGATCGGATGGCTGGGAAAGTGGTATGGTATTGCTCTGAGTCGGGTTACTTTCAGAACCATTCATAGAACTGGGTAAAATATCGGAAAACGAATGATTCTGCCACCACCAAATACCCAGAGAAATTAACAGAATTAAAATGATGATAATCGACAACCATTTTAACCGACTATCATTGGAACGATCATCCAGCCGCTGTGAAAAAGTATGCATCTGTGCCGGCTGAATCGGCTCATGCGTTGCTTCATAGCTGGCTAAAACCACCGACTCGGGAATATTTAACAGCTTGGCATAGCTGCGGATATAGCCTTTGAAAAAAGTGGCTGAAATATGGTGTTCCGCATTGTCATTTTCGATGTCAACAACCACCTGTCGACGTAAATTCAGCCGAGTAGCAACCTCTTGCACAGACAACCCGGCCGCTTCCCGTGCCGCTTTGAGTTGCAACCCTGGATTTTGTTGAATGACCTCAGTGCGATCATCTGCTGAGGCTTCTGGCTCATTTTTTGGTTCAGTAGTCATCGGCTAAATATTGTTTTGTTTCAGGTGCATCCGGGAACCGAGTCATCAGCTCTTTGCCCCATAACACCTGTTGTGTCAAGTTACCCTCTCCTCGCGTCAGCCGAATCCACGCTAACAAACTGCTTGGCGTCGTCGATGTAACTTGGCCATACCGTCGCAGATAGATGCGCGCATCCTGATAATGATGCTGCCTAATCAGCACATTAGCCAATCCCAACAGGGATCTCGGACGCTGCGCATTATAAGCCAGCGCAGAGAGGAAATAAGATTTTGCTTTATCATACTCGCCTGATCGATAGGCACACAACCCGGCATTTTCATTGGTGCTATCGAGCGCACTATAACCGGGGCTATTCAGCGCCTTTCGAAAAAGAGCTTCGGCGGCACTGTACTGATTTTCCCGGCATTGGATCACGCCCAGATTATTGAGTGCATCTCCATTTGCGGGTTGCCGCTTTAAAACTCGCTGATAAGCGGCAACCGCTTTATCTGGTTGTTTTACATAAGAATAAAAATAACCACGCGTAAGATCAACATCTATTAAGTCAGGAGCATCTTTAGCGGCCTGCTCAATATTCTGCAGTGCCAACTGGCTATCCCCGGCACGTAAGTAGTTAATCGCTAATGCTAGGCGGTTTTGGGCCGCATGTATTTTGTTCTTCGGCTTATGCTGCGACTGATCAACCGGAACCCCATCCACCAAAGTCTGAGTCACACAACCACTCAACAACATAAGTGATAGCGTTATGGTGATCAATAATCTCATTCGTCTCATCCCAATTGTTACGATGCCGATTTGTTACGATGCCGATTTTTGAACGGACACCGAAATAGGTTGCCCATATTGGCGTTTTTTCAAAGTCCGTTTAGTTCGATCAATCACGTCTCCAGCCAACTGACCACAAGCAGCATCAATGTCATCACCTCGAGTTTTACGAACAACTACCGTTAAGCCATATGACATTAATACCTTACTAAAGCGATCAATACGACTATTGGAGGGTTTATCAAATGGCGATTCAGGATAAGGGTTAAATGGGATCAAATTAATTTTACACGGAGTATCTTTTAGCAATGCCGCCAATTCATGGGCATGTTCCATCTCATCGTTAACATGATCCAACATGACATATTCGACCGTTACTCGACCCTGATTCGCATTGGATTTTTGCAGATATCGCTGCACGGCCTCCAAAAAGGAACGAATATTATATTTATCATTAATCGGCATAATTTCACTCCGCAGCTTATCATTCGGAGCATGCAATGAAATAGCTAACGCCACATCGATCCGATCACCAAGTAAATCCAGCGCCGGAACCACACCTGAAGTACTGATCGTCACCCGCCGTTTACTCAACCCGAAGCCAAAATCATCCATCATGATCTCCATCGCCGGGATCACATTATTCAGATTCAGTAACGGTTCACCCATTCCCATCATCACGACATTAGTCACCGGACGCTGGCCGCTCTGTTTGCTAAAACCAATAACCTGAGCCGCCCGCCAGACTTGACCAATAATGTCAGAAACACGTAGATTCCGGTTAAATCCTTGCTGCGCTGTTGAACAGAATTTACAGTCCAATGCACATCCGACCTGAGAGGACACGCACAGGGTCGCCCGATCTTTTTCCGGAATATAAACCGTTTCGATCTCCTGACCATGCACCAGCATCGCCCATTTGATCGTACCATCTGCTGAACGCTGTTCTTTGGAAATTTCGGGAGCCTGGATTTCAGCGCAAGCCTGCAATTTGCCTCGCAACACTTTATTGACATTAGTCATCTGTTCAAAATCGCTGACACCATAGTGATAAATCCATTTCATCACCTGATCCGCCCGAAATGGCTTCTCTCCCATTTCGGCGAAGAACTCTCGCATAGCCTGCCGGTTCAGATCTAAAAGGTTAATTTTTGACTCACTCATGAATGTCTCACAATCTTGAAATAAAAAGCGCTGGATTCTACAAATTTTAACGCGTTTTGAACAGTATGGGATCCTCTAATGGATCATACCCGTAATCCACAACTAGTCGCCAGACCATTTGCCGCGTAGCTTATTTTAACAAATCTCAACCCATTACAGGAGATCAAATGCAACGAAAGAATATCATCGCCATGCTAACGGGTTCGCTACTGCTCAGTGCTTATGCCCATGCAGCCCCAGCTCCGGTACAGCTTTCTTTGCCTGGCGTTAACTTTCCCGCTAATGATGAAGTCAAAGGCGCTCGCTTTTCGTTTTTATATGGCCGAACAAAAAACGTCACCGGATTAGATATTCCCATACTTTCTCTCTCAGACATAGACAACTTTACCGGTGTTCAGTTCGCACCTTTTTTAGGGGTTGGTTATGTCCGTAATCAATTTAAAGGGGTCGGTATTGGTCTGGTTAACTGGCATGATGGTCACGACTTGGGGGCTAATATTGGTCTGGTGAATGTAACCCGTAATGTCCAAGGGTTAAACCTAGGAGCCGTCAATATTTCCAGAGACCAATCACTGGTGGATCTGGGGTTTGTCAATTATGCCCCCAAAACCACGTTCCAACTCGGTTTGGTCAACGCGACTCAAAATTTACAAGGGATCCAAATCGGTTTGGTGAACTATGCGGCCAACGGCGTACTGCCGGTCATGCCGATTGTCAACTTTAATAAGAGCTTTTAGATGTAATGGCGATCGAAGGCCAACCTGACCTGAATCAAACCAATAGGGTAAGGTTTGCCTACACGCACGCTCCAAAAGATGCAGCCCCAAAATCAGGGGCTGCTCGCTTTGGATGATGGCTTGGCTGTAATCTGCTACTGATTTAGGCCGCTTTATAATCGCGGTAACTTTTCTCTAATTTTTTAGCCGCTTTTTTGCTGACACCCACATGGGCCAAAGCGACACGTAACCGAGCTCGAGACATATCCGGTCCAAGGATCTCCATCGCATCAACCACTGATGTAGAACTAGTTTTACCGGTAATCGCCACAAACACCGGCTCCAGAAAATCTTTGACTTTAATTTCAAAATAATCAGCAAGTGTTTTAGCTATTCCAAAAATAACATCTTTATCCCACTGCCGCAGGTTATCCAATTCCCAGATAAAAAATTGCATACTATCGCGGAATTTTTCTTCACCCAATTTCTGAGTGAGCAATGCCGGATCATATTCCGGGATCCCACTGACAAAATGAGCCGCGAGAGGTGCTAAATCACTGAAAACTTCCAAGCGAGTTTTAGCCTGCGGCAAAATACTCATGAGAGTCTCCCGATTATAGGCCCAATCGACCAACCGCTGAGCCAATTCTTCATCGCTCAATTCTTCGCGGATCCATAATCCGTTCAGCCATTTCAGTTTATCCACATCAAAAACCGGACCGCCGAGCGACACTCGTTTAATATCGAAGTTATCAATCATATCGGCTAGCGTGAATTTTTCCCGGCCATCCGGCATCGACCAGCCCATCCGCCCCAGATAGTTCAGCAAGGCTTCCGGCATGAACCCCATTTTTTGATAATAGAGAATACTGGTCGGATTTTTCCGTTTACTCAATTTCGATTTATCCGGATTTCGCAGCAATGGCATATGCCCCAATTCTGGAATATCCCAGCCAAAATCCTGATAGAGTTTCAACAGTTTAGGCGCAGAATTCAACCATTCTTCCCCTCGGAAGACATGGGTAATCCCCATCAGGTGATCGTCCACCACATTCGCCAGAAAATAAGTCGGGAAACCATCGGCTTTCAACAATACCTGCATGTCGACCTGTTCCCAGGGGATCTCGACTTCACCACGCAGATAGTCATTAAATTTAAAGCTGCCTTCTTCCGGGATTTTCATACGGATAACATAGGGATCACCCGCATCCAAATGCGCTTTAATTTCAGTTTCACTTAAACGCAATCCACGACCGTCGTACTTAGGCTGCAATCCCTGAGCCGATTGTTCAGCACGCATTTGAGCTAATTCATCGGCCGTTGCAAAACAATAAAAGGCTTTACCTTCTTCGACCAGCTGATGGGCGTATTTCTGATAAATATCTAATCGGTCACTCTGCCGATATGGACCTTTATCCCCTCCGACATCCGGACCTTCATCCCATGACAAACCCAGCCATTGCAGGCTGTCCAAAATTGCCTGTTCAGACTCCCGGCTACTGCGTGTTTGATCCGTATCTTCAATCCGCAGAATAAACTCACCGCCATGCGATTTAGCGAACGCATAGTTAAATAGCGCAATGTAGGCAGTACCGACATGGGGATCGCCTGTCGGGGACGGAGCAACTCGGGTTCGAACAGTCATGAAATCTCTCTTTATATCAGACGTAAACAGTAAAATAAGTGGCGTGATTTTATCACAGCCATTTGCGGCTGACAGCTGTAAAGCCAATTCAACGAATATCTTTCCTCTAGGGAACCTTATTTTTTGTTTAATTAAGCATCAAATGATGGGAAAATCATCAAACTATCTGATTTAATCAAATTTAGCGTTGACAGAAATCGACGCGCCCCTATAATACGCCTCCACAAGATGGTTGCTTAGCTCAGTTGGGAGAGCATCGCCCTTACAAGGCGAGGGTCACTGGTTCGAACCCAGTAGCAACCACCACGTGGTCGTTTAGCTCAGTTGGGAGAGCATCGCCCTTACAAGGCGAGGGTCGCTGGTTCGAACCCAGCAACGACCACCACAAAAGGTTGCTTAGCTCAGTTGGGAGAGCATCGCCCTTACAAGGCGAGGGTCACTGGTTCGAACCCAGTAGCAACCACCATATGGTCGTTTAGCTCAGTTGGGAGAGCATCGCCCTTACAAGGCGAGGGTCGCTGGTTCGAACCCAGCAACGACCACCAACCTGTTTCACCCATGATTTTCTCTTAGTGTATAAAACCAGCAATGTTGAGATTACCGGGTTAGTTTTCCCAGCAATTCATGCCTCATTTTGGGATAATGATTCTCATCGCTGAGCCAAATTGAGAGAAAGACTCGACTGAACTGAGGATCGGTGATAGCTCCGATTTTTTGCTCACCATAATAAAACTGAGCACTGTGATCTGACGCCACCCGCATCTCCATGCAATCTCCGGTTTTCACATCAGGCCACATATTCGTTAATTTATTGAGCCACTGTTCCACCGGAAATTTATTGCCGACGGCCAATTTTTGCCATTCTTTACGCGTTTGTTTAATCAAATCCTGATGCTTAATGTCCCTAAAATAAGTCATCTGCATTCGAGTTCCCGGCCGGGCCTGCTGTGCTGCTTGAGGACCATTGGATTGATACAGACGCGCCTGATAAATATCCACCCACCAGCGTTTAATCGTCACTTTGCCTAAAAGTTGCTGATCCATTGGTTTTACACAAGTGTGTTCAAGAGTACTACTGGCCGTCGCCATTGCTAACCATATTGCCGCTATCATAAAAAACCTTCATTCTATGACAACTCTCATTTGAGAGTTTTCCCTGCTGAACGCCTATTATTTAAGCAATCTCTGGACCAATCTATATACAAACAAATCACACCGGATCTCATTCACAATAACAATCCGCTATTGATGCACATCCCACAATTAAATTGGCATTCTCAAATCAACAAAATACCCACGCAGGAATGTATGTATTGACTTTTTGTGTTTGAATTTCGTCCAAATTAAACGCATTTTGAACAGCGTGCTCTGTGAGGACTTAATGAGTTAAGCGTCCCGCAAAAAATAAGAATTCCATTCCTTCCATAGTCTTTAGTCCTTCACCCCCCAAAATAGTTTCCCAAATAAAATAGAAAATGATAAAGACATAATTAAAAGCCATGAAACATTCATGGTTTAATTTGGCTCACATTCAATACCTTTGACTAGGCCCGACCCAGATCAAGAGGCCTTATTTACCTTGCATTAAATAAATATAATCATTTAGATCATATAGTTGCATTTAAAAAACCACTTAATGAATCATGTGGATTGCAATGATCATTCTTTGAGTCATATACTATACCCCAGTATAGGATTGAGAATGAACGATGCCAAATAGCCCCGAAGAGAAGAAACGAGTTTTAACCCGAGTACGTCGGATCAAGGGACAATGTGAAGCGTTAGAACGAGCGCTGGAATCAGGTGCTAGTTGCGCTTCCGTGTTACAGCAAATTGCCGCTACCCGAGGAGCCATTAACGGATTAATGGCTGAAGTACTGGAATCTCACATTCGAGAGGAATTCAGCACTTCAGAGGATGGAGAAAAAATTAAAGAGTTGCTTGTCCTTGTGCGTAGCTATCTGAAATAGCACAGCGATTTGCACAATATTTTGTTTGTTAAAGCAGTCTAACAATGAGGAAGTCATTTATGAAATCACGCGCAGCTGTGGCCTTTGCTCCCGGCAAACCATTGGAAATCGTTGAAATCGATGTAGCTCCACCCAAAAAAGGTGAAGTGCTCATCAAAATCACGGATACAGGCGTATGCCACACCGATGCCTTCACCTTGTCAGGTGATGATCCTGAAGGGGTGTTCCCAGTCGTGCTTGGTCATGAAGGTGCCGGTGTTGTGGTAGAAGTAGGCGAAGGTGTGACCTCAGTAAAACCGGGCGACCACGTTATTCCCCTGTATACCGCTGAATGTGGTGAATGCGAATTCTGTAAATCAGGCAAAACCAACCTTTGTGTCGCTGTTCGCGCAACCCAAGGGAAAGGTTTGATGCCTGATGGTACAACCCGCTTTTCATACAACGGTCAACCCTTGTATCACTACATGGGATGTTCAACCTTTTCTGAATATACGGTGGTTGCCGAAGTATCTCTAGCCAAAATTAACCCTAAAGCCAACCACGAACAGGTGTGCTTATTAGGTTGTGGTGTGACCACCGGGATCGGTGCTGTCCATAATACAGCCAAAGTACAAGAAGGTGATTCTGTGGCCGTATTCGGTTTAGGCGGTATTGGTCTGGCGGTTATTCAAGGGGCACGGCAGGCTAAAGCAGGTCGAATCATTGCGATCGACACTAACCCAGCCAAATTTGAGCTGGCAAAACAGTTCGGAGCCACTGACTGCGTTAACCCGAAGGATCACGAAAAACCTATCCAAGAAGTCATTATTGACATGACTGGTTGGGGAGTAGACCACTCGTTTGAATGTATCGGCAACGTCAATGTGATGCGTTCAGCATTAGAATGTGCGCATCGTGGCTGGGGCCAATCGGTCATCATCGGTGTTGCAGGTGCCGGTAAAGAGATCTCTACTCGCCCATTCCAATTGGTTACAGGTCGTCGCTGGTTAGGCTCTGCCTTTGGGGGTGTTAAAGGACGTAGTCAACTCCCCGGCATGGTGGAAGATGCCATGAGAGGTGATATCGACTTAGCTCCATTTGTAACCCATACCATGAAACTTGAACAAATTAATGATGCCTTCGATTTAATGCATGAAGGTAAATCCATTCGCTCAGTCATCAAATTTTAATGTAACACAGACTCGCGTGGCTACAATCTGCCACGCGCCTTCTCCGTAATCAGTAAGGAAGTTATTCATGAGTGACGTATTTTTACATCCTGCCATTGAAGGCGGTATTAAGAAAGGTGTAACAGGCTTCGCCGGTGGTACTTTGAAATGCCAATGTGAAGTTGATCCTGTCGAAGTTAAAGTTGACTCCAACGTAGCGCATAATCACGCTTGTGGTTGTACTAAATGCTGGAAGCCAAGCGGTGCAGCATTTTCCGTCGTGGGTGTTGTTCCCCGGGATAAAGTCACTGTCGTAGCCCACGGTGAAAAATTAACCATTGTCGATGAAACAGCAGCCATCCAGCGTCATGCCTGCAAAGTCTGCGGTACCCACCTGTTTGGTCGTATCGAAAACACTGAACACCCTTTTTATGGACTGGACTTTATTCACACCGAATTGTCTGCTGAAGAAGGTTGGGAAGAACCCCGCTTTGCTGCATTCGTCTCTTCAATCATCGAAGGTGGCGCTGCACGTCCGGAACAGATGGACGGTGTACGCGCGAAACTGACCCAACTCGGTCTGCCCCCTTATGATTCATTAAACCCCACATTAATGGATGCCATCTCTACGCATATCGCGAAACAGAAAGGTATTCTTTAACCATACGGAGGAAGCGGTCACTTCCGCTTCCTTTTCGCTCCGCTTATCGCCCTCTTGAAGCGACAACCGTCGTCCCATTTAACAGCGATCATTTTAAGAAAATTATCCAGTATAGAGAACAATAAAAGAAGTTATCAATATATGTAACAAGCTAAATATTAACTATAGGAATACGTGTCTATCTAATAAATTAGAAAATATACCGACCCAGCTATGAATAAAATAACTGTTAATTTAAAAGATCCAATAAATACAACACTATAATAGCTTGCCAATCGTAATCATAAAAACTTTTATAATGTTGTATTTTATAAAATACCATTTATACCTAATATTTTTAGAATATATAGATTAACTTACTTAATGGTATCTAAATATACTTCTTCATCATGCGTTGATTCTTTAACAGATTCACGCGCGATGACATATTGTTGTGGCTCAGCATGATACTCAGCACCATACCCCTCCTCATCCCAAATTTTAATCGCGTATTTTTTCCAATCTTGGGCTAATGAATCTAACTCTGTTGAATATTTAAAATAACTATCTGAACCTTCATGTTGCGGAATTGCACCACAAGCCTGAATATGTTCTCGAAATTTACTAGGATTATCGATAATTGGACAGGGCTGCATCAAATTAGGGCTAAATGGGATCTGACGTTTATACCCCTCGAAAAATGGACTTTTGAGAATTTCAATAATTGTTTTATCCCGGACATTATCAACTGCATACTGCTGGAAGACACACGGTTCTGCTCCCCCTTTGGCATTGATATGTAAATAATTGGCGCCACCGGACATACAGCCATTCACCAAAAAGCCATGGTTCCAGAAATCTGCTATAAATGCCAATCGTCCCGATTTACGCAATTTTTCCAACGCATGAAATCGTTCATAGCGCTGCTGCGAAGTTGGAACCAGATCAAAAGTCGCTTCCCGACCAATCGGCATATACTGAAATACCCATGAGTACTTAATTCCAAACTGGTCAATCAAGGTATCCCAAAATGCCTCACTTGTGATCTCTTCATGGTTGGTCCGGGTCGCCATCACGGAGGCTCCACTCAACACCCCCATACGATTTAAACGTTCATAAGCCACTTTAATTTTTTGATAGGTCCCTTCCCCTCGGCGCCAATCGGTCATTTCTTCAAACCCTTCTACCGAAATAGTCACCGCAACATTCCCCAGTTTAGCCAGCTTCGCCACTCGGCTTTCCGTCAGCAGAGTTCCATTGGTAAAGACCATAAAATAGCAGTCATTAAAGTGCTCAAAAATTTTCATGATGGGTTTATAAACAAACGGTTCCCCTCCGGTAAAGGTGAAAAACCGAACGCCTAAATCATAAAACTGCTGCAACATCCCCATCATTTCATCTTCCGTAAAATGATAGCGATCCCCATATAATGCTGAATAGCAGCCTTTACACTGCAAATTGCACTGATAAGTCGGAGAGATCAACACCAAAAATGGAATATGGGTTCCATATTTTTCTCCCATCTGATCTCGAATCGTCACCCCATGAATGACATGATTAAAGACCAAATTATTCAGTACTTTTTTACGGCAGTTCAGATTCATGCTCCGCAGCGCATTTAGCCATCCAAGCACCATCGGATCTTTATCCCGGCACATGTCTGCCAATGTCTGTAAACTATCTTGACTTGTTGAGGCAAACTTCGCCCCTACTCGGAACAATCTTTCTAAGCCAGATTCATCGATGTGGTTAACAACCGACATTAAAGCGGGAGTTAATGCTTTTATTGCAATATCACCTATACTCATATTGTCTAAACTCCTAACATGTGAACCATAACTAAATAAGATTTAAGTCCCAAATCTTTATTTTAGAATTGATAATTATCAAACCTAATATAAGTTTAAAATTAAACTTATCAAAATCGTTTGACATAATTTAATTACGTGTTCTAATGAATAAGTCTAGATAATGAACCCTGCCTATTTAATAAACTCTAACTCTATACTGATAATAACTTCCTATTAAATTGATAGGCTTAATCAAAGTTAATTCTTGTTACTTTATTAACACTTTATATATATTTTATTTCGCTAAATAAAATAATGCTATTTTGATTAAATTTTGAAAAATTCCCAGCCCCAACGTAAACAGATATTAAATATTCCATTCCAACGATGATATGAATATAAACAATGAAGAGCGCGGACATAGCCGCGCTTGATGAGAAGTAACAACTATAATGAATAATCCGTAAACAATGCTTGCAGCTGCTGTTCATCCCAAACGGTAATTCCTAACTGCTCCGCCTTCGCTAATTTGGATCCGGCGGCTTCCCCCGCCACGACAACATCAGTATTTTTAGACACGCTACCCGCGACCTTGGCTCCCAGGATCTGCAACTTCGCTTTGGCATCAGAACGCGATAATTGACTCAATGTTCCAGTTAACACAAATGTTTGTCCGGCTAATGGTTGACCTTGCTGATTTGCTGGAGCCATCTCCGGCCAGGACAATTCAGCCCGCAATGCCTGGACGACATTCAGGTTATCCGCTTGACGGAAAAAGTAATAGACATGTTTGGCCACCACTTCACCCACATCAGGAACTGCCTGCAACTTCTCAACATCAGCCTGCATCAGGCTATCCAGATCATTAAAATACTGAGCCAGATTCAATGCCGTTGATTCACCGACTTCTCGGATACCCAATGCATACAAAAAGCGAGGCAGTGTCGTTTGCCGTGATCGCTCAATCGAGTCCAGGAGTTTCTCCAGAGAACGCTCTCCCATCCGTTCTAGATTCATTAATCGATTCACATGCTGGTGAAGCTGGTACAAATCCGCCGGGGTCGTAATCAGTGTGGCATCCACCAGCTGCTCAACCAGTTTAGTGCCCAGTCCATCAATATCCATTGCCTTACGTGAAACATAATGTCGCAGCGATTCTTTACGCTGAGCCTCACAGCTTAAACCTCCGGCGCAGCGGGCTACTGCTTCCCCTTCGATCCGTTCGATCTGACTACCACAAACCGGACAACGACTGGGAAAAACAACCGCAGTCGCATCCTCAGGACGCCGTTCTAAAATCACACCTGTGATCTGAGGGATCACATCACCCGCTCGGCGCACCGAAACCGTATCGCCAATTCGAACACCTAACCGTTCAATTTCGTCGGCATTATGCAGTGTGGCATTACTCACCATCACCCCACCGACCGCCACTGGTTCCAGACGAGCAACCGGTGTAATGGCCCCGGTTCGACCAACCTGAAACTCGACATCACGCAGCAGGGTTAACTGTTCCTGTGCCGGAAACTTATGCGCAATCGCCCAGCGCGGAGCTCGAGCGACAAAGCCAAGTTGCTGCTGGGATGCTATCGCATTCACTTTATACACCACCCCATCAATATCATAAGGCAACGCATCACGCCGAGTACCGATATCTCGATAAAAAGCCAAACATCCGGATTCATCATTCACTAATTTTACTTCCGGACTGACGGCACATCCCCATTCTCGTAATTGCATCAACCGCTGATAATGCGTCTCGGGCAACGTACTCTCACACACCCCAATCGCATACGCGAAGAAGATGAGTGGTCGCTGTGCTGTAATTCGTGGATCTAATTGCCGCAGGCTTCCTGCGGCTGCATTTCTGGGGTTAGCAAACGGTTTTTCATGTTTAGCCCGGCGCGTTTCATTTAAACGTTCAAATCCTGCATTCGGCATCAATACTTCCCCTCGAACTTCAATCCGAGAAGGATAATTACCGCGCAATTTAAGCGGGACATTGCGAATGGTTTTTACATTTTCAGTGATCTCTTCCCCGGTTTGTCCATCGCCCCGAGTGGCCGCTCTGACCAGCTGACCATCAACATATAAAATACTAACGGCCAACCCATCCAGTTTCGGCTCTGCACAATATTCAATAGACGATACAGCCAGTCGTTCACTGGTTCGCTTCGCAAATGCCGCCAGATCTTCATCACTGAACACATTATCCAGAGACAACATTGGGATCTCATGCTGTACTGAAGCAAACTCTGTCAGTGGTCGCCCTCCGACACGTTGTGTCGGTGAGTCAGCAGTCACTAACTCCGGATGAGCAGCTTCTAATTGCTTTAACTCCTGAATAAGTCGGTCATACTCACTATCAGGCACAGATGGATCATCTAACACATAATACCGGTAGGCATAGTCATTTAACTGTTCACGCAGCTGCTCAATCTGTTGCTCAATAGCACTCATCTCATCGGTTCCTAACATAAAAAAGCCTCTGTAAAGAGGCTTCTAAAAAGATTCTCTTATCTAAAACGCAGCTTATGACTGCTGCAAAAGTTGCTGGCGTTCATACTCTCGAATACGCTGCTGATAATGTCGCAATGTCTGCTCGGTGAAGGGGTTCCGATGCCCATCCAGCAATACACCACCTAACTCATTCACAACACGTTGTGCGGCATTATACATAACATTAAAATTACGAGATGGCTCACCGTGACAAGGGACTGTCATAAAAAACGAAACGCCATGCGTGCGAAACGCATCCATATGCGCCGGATCAAACGTTCCCGGTTTCACCATATTGGCCACACTAAATAGAAGAGCCCCCTGCCCATTCGCCTGTTGATGGCGGTGATAAATCGACATTTCACCAAAAGTCAGGCCCAGACTGGTTAAACACGGGGCTAATTGAGCCCCTTCAAATTCCAACCCTTCACCAGCGATCACATTCAGCACGTAGACATCATCCGGCTCAATCGCCTCAGCAGGTTCATCAACAGCCAAAGACGCAGATTCAGGTTCTGCTTCAGCAGGCAAAGGTTGCTCCAATACGGATTCCTCAGTAGCAGATGGGGTCACTTCCGCGACCAAGTGCTCTTCCTCGGATTCATCGGATGCAGCCTCAAAATTAATAGCCGGTTCCTGTCGCTGATTCGCAGTCGAACTTCCGATAACCCGAACCTGGCTCACCCCAAGCTCATCGAATGCCTCATCCGAATCATCAAATTCAGATTTTGTCGCAAGCGGAACTTCCGGCTCCGGCTCCACAGTTTTCTTTTTCGCTTTTCGCTTGGGAGCGCGCGTCACCAGTTTTTCAGGCTGATTACGCCGGTTACTCCAAAATCCATGTGCTAATAACCCTGCAATGACAATAATCCCAACAATAATTAAAACAATGCGCAATTCCTGCATATCTCTACTCTGCTTGTTATTCAGCCAGTGCGATCGCCTGAGCTATATTGACCGCAACCAAACGGGAAACACCAGGCTCTTGCATGGTTACCCCTGCCAATTGATCGGCTTTCTCCATTGTCACCCGATTATGGCTAATAAAAATAAATTGAACTGTCTCAGACATTCTGGCAATTAAATCTGCAAAACGCCCGACATTTACTTCATCTAACGGTGCATCCACTTCATCTAGCATACAAAATGGTGCCGGATTCAAACGAAAGATTGCAAATACTAAGGATAAAGCAGTTAGTGCTTTTTCTCCTCCGGATAACAGACTAATGGTCGAATTTTTTTTACCCGGAGGCCGAGCCATAATCGTCACCCCAGTCTCGAGTAAATCATGTTCTTCCGTCAGCTCCAGCCAAGCCGTTCCCCCTCCAAAAACTTGGGGAAACAAATGTTGTAAATCCTGATTCACTTTATCAAAAGTCTCACGGAATTTACTGCGAGTCTGACGATCAATCTGACTGATGGCACTATTTAACATCTCCAGAGCTTCCCGGAGATCGACCATCTGCGCAGATAACTCGCTTAACCGACCCTGTTGCTCCTCATATTCACTTTCTGCAGCCAAATTGACTGCACCTAACCGTTTTAGCTGTCGCTCAATTTTCTCAAGTTCAGCCACATAATCAACTGTTAGATCGATTTCTTCTAATTCAGTTCCCGAAAGTGTTACCCCCATCTGCGCTAATTTTTCAGCCAGCAAACCTCGCCGGGTTAATAACTCCTGCCGGGCCAACAGATGTTGCTGTTGTTGCTGTTGAACGGCTTCTTTCTCTTTCTGGCCAACCTTTAACTCAGTTCCCAATTGTGCCAACTGTTGCTGAAACTGACTACGCTGCGCCTCCAATGATTCTCGTTGCTGTTGACGTTGCAGCTGTAATTGTCGAAATCGATCAATCTGCAGCTGCAACTGCTCAAGGTGATCGACCGAATATTCTGCTTCAGATAACGCGGCTAACTGCACATGAATTTCTGCCATCTGCTGCTGGCGATCACTGAGCCAAGCAGACAACTGAGCCAGTTCACTGGCTAATTGCTGACGTTTAAGCTGCCATTGATGTAACTGATTTTCCAGTTGATGTAACTGCCCACTTCGCTGCTTAGATGCTTGCTGACACTGCTGCGCATAAGATTCATACTCCAACAGCTGTTCCTGTTTCTGTTCGGCTTGTAGCTGCTGTTGTTCGACTTGTTCCGCTAACAGACTTTCCTCATTCTGAGCACTTTCCAATTGGGCCTGTGCTTGCTGCAACTGCTGCTGCAACTGGTGTAACTGGTGTTGATAATGCTGTTGCTGTTGCTTGGCCAATGCCAGCTGTTGCTGTAGCTGGCTCATCCGCTGCTGCTGATCACGGGATTGAAGCTGCAGCTGTTTCATTTGCTGTTCGTGCATATCCCGCTGCTGTTGTAAAAATTGTTGCTGATCCTCTAAATCAGCTTGAATCTGCTCTTGTTGGGGTAATTGAATTTCCAGTTGTTCCAACCGGGCTTGCACAGCCAATACCGAAGGCCGCTGCGATTCACTAAAGGTATGCTGCCACGATGGTCCTAACCATTCACCAGCTTGCGTGATCACCGATTCATTTTGTTTCAGTGTCGCCCGCATCTGCTCCGCCTCCGCTCGGGAAGTTGCAATTTTGATATGCTGGATCAAAAAAGCGGGAGCCCCTTGAATGTAATACGCGAACTGGGTTGGATCATCACACTGCTGAATAAAATCGCCAAAAACAGCCAGCGAAGCCTCTAATGCAGCGGTATCAGCTGTTTCAGCAAACAACCAAGGCCCCAGAACTTTCTCCGCTGCAATCTCCCAACCAGTCTGGATCACCAACTGCGATTTCAACGGCTGCTGAGATGGGTACTGATGTTCAGTCAAGGATTTTAATAGCTGCTGCTGCGATTGATACTGGGTTGATAACTCAAAAGCATGTTGCTTCGCCTGCTGAAGCTGCTGCTCGATATCGGCCAGAGCTTGTTGGCTTGCGAGACGACGCTGTTCACCGGCACTAAGCTGTTCATCTAACTGAGCGATCACTTCGGCAAGCTGTTCTAACTGCAGTTCAGCGTCCGCCACTGTTTTAGGATCCATCGCTTCCGGTTGTTGCTGCTGCAACTCCTGAATACGTTGTACCGCCTGCTGACTACGTAAACCAGCACTGCGATGTTGTTCGGTATAGGTAATAAGCTGTCGCTGGACTTGCTGGAATTGCTGCTGGGAGAAACGCCATTTTTCATCGGCCTGTTGCCGCTGCAAATCCACTTCTTCCATCTGCTCAGAAAGTTCCTGCAATTGCTGCTCGGTCATCTCAATCTGCAGGTCCAACTGTTCAAGCTGTTGTTGTTGCTGTGGCTGATGCTGCTGACGCTGTTCACATTCATTCTGCCACTGAGTAAGGCGCTCTTTGAGTTGTTGCTGTTGGGACTGACGCTGCTTTTCATTTTGCGAATAGTGCAGCAACTGCTGCTCATGGCGGGCCAATTCGGCGGCGGTCTCAGCTTCCTGCTGACGCAGTTGATCCAGTTGCTCCGTCAATTCATGCTGTTGTTCCGTCACTAACAGCTGATGATCTTCCAGTTCAGTAAGTCGAGCCTCAGCCAATGCCAATTGCTGGTGATCCGTTTGCTGCGCCTGCCCTTTTTGATCTAAGGCTTGATCCAACTGCCGTAACTGCAACAGGGACTGCTGACGCTCCATATGTCGCTGTTGATCACGCAACTGGCGAAATTTCAAAGCAGCCTGAGCTTGGATCCGTAACTTCTGAACTCGTTCCGTCAGCTCCGACTCAATATCTGAAAGCCGCAGTAGATTTTCTTCAGTATGACGGATCCGGTTTTCCGTTTCTCGGCGCCGCTCTTTATATTTAGAAACCCCGGCGGCTTCATCGATAAAAACCCGCAATTCCTGAGGTTTCGATTCAATCAGCCGACTGATCATTCCCTGTTCAATAATGGCATAACTGCGAGGCCCGAGTCCTGTCCCCAGAAACAGATCGGTAATATCTTTTTTCCGACATTTAGTGCCATTTAGAAAATAGAGATTCTGTCCATCTCGCGTTACTTCCCGGCGCACAGAAACTTCAGTATAAGCTCCAAATTCTCCGGTTAAACGACCGCTTTGGTTATCAAATTCAAGCTCAACCGATGCTTTTGAAGCGGGAGCCCGCCGAGTAGAACCATTAAAAATTACATCGGTCATGGCATCACCCCGAAGATTTCGGGCGGAACTCTCACCAAGGACCCAACGAACAGCATCGATCACATTTGATTTTCCACACCCATTGGGGCCGACGACACCGGTCAGCTGCTGCGGAAATGGAATTTTTGTCGGCTCAACAAAGGATTTGAAACCCGCCAAACGAATCGATTTTAAACGCATTCTTCCCTAAATTTACTGAAACCCTTAAAAAGGTGACTTTACCAAAGCTAGAAATGGTTTGTAATATACTACCTTATTTTAACATTAGGGACACTTGAGTCATGCAGAACCTTGCTGATACGCAACTTTCTGGCGCACATTACTTTTTTCGAGGCTGGCAACTCATCACCAAACCGGGATTACGGCTATTTGTCATTGTTCCGTTACTGGTCAATAGTGTGTTGTTTGCAGGAGCCTTTTACTGGCTATTCCAGCAACTCTCCATTTGGATCCCCCACTGGCTCAGCTATCTGCCCAGTTTTTTACATTGGCTGGAATGGCTCATCTGGCCCACAGCAGTATTAAGTATCATCTTTATTTTTTCGTTTCTATTCGCCAGTATCGGAAACTGGATCGCGGCCCCATTCAATGGGCTGTTATCAGAGCGAACCGAATTACTACTCACCGGGCAACCACTTCCCGATGGTCAACTCATCGAATTAATCACCGATCTGCCTCGCGTCCTACGCCGGGAATGGCAAAAGCTCTGTTACTGGCTGCCCCGAGCGATCATTCTATTATGTGCTTTCTGGCTACCACTGGTCGGACAAACCATCGTACCGCTGTTATGGTTTGTCTTCAGCGCCTGGATGATGGCTATTCAATATATTGACTATCCATTTGATAATCACAAAATTGCTTTTCGTCCAATGCGAGAACAACTTTCCCGAGGACGGGGCCGAAACTGGACCTTCGGTGCGTTAGTGACCATTGTAACCGGTATTCCGTTCATCAATTGGCTAGTGATGCCAGCGGCTATTTGTGGCGCGACGGCTTTATGGGTAGATCACTATCGAAAAGACTACCTTCAAAATTCAGCGCCCCATCTGGAACATCATTAATTAAGCGCCTAGTGACACAAAGACGCTATGCTTGAGAGGATTGAGTATCGATGCTTATTCAGGCTTACTAACAAAGCCTAATATCAACATGTTAATAGATTGATATCTCTTAATTACATATGGTTATAACAAAAGCTTCCTTCATTTATACAATGGAGGCTTTATTATTTCCTCACTGACTTCATTATTGACTAATTTAAGAAAGGTATTTCCACATGAGCAAAATTTATGATGACAATACGCTCACCATTGGCCACACACCACTGGTACGACTAAACCGTGTAACAAAAGGTAAAGTACTGGCTAAAGTTGAATCTCGTAACCCTAGTTTCAGTGTGAAATGCCGAATCGGTGCCAACATGGTTTGGGATGCTGAGAAAAAAGGGATCTTAAAACCAGGAAAAGAAATTGTTGAACCAACCAGTGGTAACACCGGTATTGCCCTGGCTTTCGTCGCAGCATCTCGCGGCTACCCAATTACACTGACCATGCCAGCCAGCATGAGCTTAGAACGCCGCAAACTGTTAAAAGCTCTAGGAGCCAATCTGGTTCTGACCGAAGGACCTAAAGGGATGAATGGCGCTGTTGCTAAAGCACAAGAAATTGCAGCCAGCGATGACAAATATGTGTTATTGCAACAATTTGATAATCCGGCTAACCCTGAAATTCATGAAAAAACTACGGGTCCTGAAATCTGGGAAGATACCGATGGTGACGTTGATGTATTTGTCGCCGGTGTAGGCACTGGCGGTACATTGACCGGGGTCAGCCGTTATCTGAAAAATACCCAAGGCAAAAATGTAATTTCAGTAGCGGTTGAACCCGAATCATCCCCTGTCATTACTCAAGCTAAAGCCGGTGAAGAACTTAAACCGGGCCCACATAAAATTCAGGGGATCGGTGCTGGTTTTATCCCTGGGAACTTAGATTTGGACTTAGTTGATCGCGTTGAACAAGTCAGCAACGAAGATGCCTTTGCCATGGCTCACCGACTGATGGAAGAAGAAGGCATTCTGGCTGGGATTTCATCTGGTGCTGCGGTTGTAGCCGCCGCTCGTCTGGCAGAATTACCAGAATTTGCGGACAAAACGATCGTCGTTATTCTGCCAAGTTCAGCAGAACGTTACCTGAGTACCCCGCTGTTTGAAAACATGTTTACCGACGCAGAAAACGTTCAGTAATGGCTTGATACAGCTTCTCGAAATAAGGCCAGCCTCTTGCTGGCCTTATTTTTTAGCAATGTCAATTTTAATTCTTTATATGGCAATAAGTTTAGCTGTGAATGCGATCCGGAGCACAATACTGTTTGTGATCGCTACCAAGAACCACTATACTCTTCGCCCATCTATGGAGTGGGAATTTACTTCCAAATGTAGCTTTGCAGGAGGTTCTCCCCTCTGAAACAACGCCCAGAACTCAGAATTTTGTGCAGTCAAGTCAATTTTTAATCGAGTTCAAGGCTTGTTACACGAAAAGTTTGATGTAGATTAAGCTAAGACGAACAAAAGATCGTTATTTTACTACAAATTTTTCTTACAATATCGATTCTAACCAGCTGGTTGGTTTTTATTAGATAAAAAATATAAATAATATTAGATACTAATGAGGTACAACTATGTTTGAGAAAAGCGTTGTTATTACCGCCGAAAACGGCCTTCACACTCGCCCAGCAGCACAGTTTGTGAAAGAAGCTAAATCGTTCAGTAGTGATATTACTGTTGTCAGTAACGGCAAATCGGCTAGTGCAAAAAGCTTGTTCAAATTGCAAACTTTAGGACTGACTAAAGGGACAGAAATCATTATTCGTGCCGAAGGCGCCGACGAGAAAGACGCGGTTGCTAAATTGGTTGCGCTGATGGATGTATTAGAATAATTCTTACAATCTGTCTTTTGTCGTTCAGTTTATAAAGGTTTAGGTTATGATATCTGGAATTCCCGCTTCACCCGGCATTGCTTTTGGTAAAGCGCTGCTGCTTAGTGAAGAAAAAGTAGTTATAAATACACATCCGATCAAACCCAGCGAAATTGATAATGAAATCAAACATTTCCTGGATGCTCGAGATAAGACAGCTGCCCAGCTTACAGAAATTAAAGCGATGGCCGGTGCCACATTCGGTGAAGAAAAAGAGGCTATTTTCGAAGGGCACATTATGTTGCTCGAAGATGAAGAGCTTGAAGAAGATATCAAAGCTTTCATCAAGGATAATATGGCTTCAGCTGATCATGCGATCAATTCCGTGATTGAGCAAAACGCAGAAATGTTAGCCAGCCTTGATGATCCTTACCTGCGCGAACGTGCAACAGACTTCCGTGATATCGGTTCCCGCTTAGTGAAAAACGTGCTCGGAATCGATATCATTTCTTTGAGTTCAATCAAAGATGAAGTGATCCTGGTCGCCGGTGATTTAACGCCTTCAGAAACAGCACAAATCAATCTGGATAAAGTTCTGGGCTTTGTGACCGATCTGGGTGGACGTACTTCACATACCTCTATTATGGCTCGTTCTCTGGAAATTCCAGCCATTGTAGGGACAAACAACATAAGCACTCAGGTTAAAAATGGTGATATTGTGGTATTGGATGCAATCCACAATGAAGTATTGATTAACCCAAGTGAAGAACAGCTAGATCTTTACAAACAGCGCAAAGAAGAATTTTTGGCTGAAAAAGAAGAACTGGCTAAATTGAAAGATCTGCCAGCTATTACCTTAGATGGTCACGAAGTTGAAGTCTGTTCAAACATCGGGACTATCAAAGATGTAGACGGTGCTCTGCGTAATGGTGCTGAAGGGATTGGCCTGTACCGGACTGAATTCTTATTCATGGACCGTGACAGTCTTCCAACCGAAGAAGAACAGTTCCAAGCTTATAAAGCCGTTGTAGAAAGCATGCCTAATCGTTCGATTATCATTCGGACCATGGACATTGGTGGTGATAAGGATCTGCCTTATCTGGATCTGCCTAAAGAAATGAACCCATTCTTAGGTTGGCGTGCCGTTCGTATTTTCTTTGATCGTAAAGAAATTATGCACACCCAATTGCGTGCTTTATTACGTGCATCAGCTTTCGGCAAAGTGCGTATCATGTTCCCAATGATTATTGCCGTTGAAGAGATCCGTTTCTTGAAATCGGAACTGGAAATGCTTAAAGCACAGCTTCGCAGTGAAGGTAAATCGTTTGACGAGTCAGTGGAAGTGGGTATCATGGTGGAAACACCTGCTGCGGCGGTCATTGCTCATCACTTAATTAAAGAAGTTGACTTCTTTAGTATTGGCACGAACGATTTGACTCAGTACACATTGGCAGTTGACCGTGGTAATGAGCTAATCTCATCAATGTATAACCCATTATCACCTTCAGTATTGAACTTAATTAAGCAAGTCATCGATGCCTCTCACAGTGCTGGCAAATGGACTGGTATGTGTGGTGAATTGGCTGGCGACGAACGCGCAACTATCTTGCTAATGGGTATGGGTCTGGACGAGTTCTCAATGAGTGCTATTTCAGTTCCACGGATTAAGAAATTAATTCGCAATACTAATTATGCAGATGCCAAACAATTAGCAGAACAGGCGCTCTCATCGGCAACAGCAGCCGAAATTGAAAACCTGATGAATGAATTTATTAAACAAAAAGCGGTTTGCTAAGTCGCCATTGATAAATCGCAATGACTTGAGGAGCTTATAGCATGGGGCTGTTCGATAAACTAAAAAAATTAGTTTCAGATGATAATTCCAGTGAATCTGGTATTGAAATTTTTGCACCTTTATCAGGTGAAATTGTACCAATCGAAGAAGTACCGGATGTTGTATTTGCTGAAAAAATTGTTGGTGACGGGATCGCCATTAAACCAGCAGGAAACAAAATGGTTGCGCCTTGTGACGGAACTATCGGTAAAATTTTCGAAACCAACCACGCTTTCTCTTTAGAATCAGACTCAGGAATTGAACTCTTTGTTCACTTCGGAGTTGATACTGTTGAGCTGAAAGGCGAAGGTTTCACTCGCATCGCCTCTGAAGGCCAGCAAGTGAAAAAAGGGGATACCATCATTGAGTTTGATTTGGCTGTTTTGGAAGAAAAAGCAAAATCAGTTTTGACCCCTGTCGTCATCTCTAATATGGATGAAGTGAAAGAACTTCAGAAAATGTCAGGGGCAGTAACTCTCGCTGAAACTCCTGTATTAAAAATTATCAAATAGTTAATTTTTAATGCCATTTAAAAAACCGTCTTCACAGACGGTTTTTTTATACCTAAAACGAGTTCAATTCAAAATTTCAGAAGGCCGAATTTCTCAACGTAAGCTTTATAGAAACGAAAAGTAAGATTACGCCAGCTTATTGCCACTTTGCTCCATTGATTAAGCATATAATGCCCAATTTACGGCACCAGCTAAAAACCACATCACCAACATATAATGCCATTGTCCTCGCAATATACTGCGACTACTCGCCTGATAGCGGCTAATCATCGCTAAACCAACCCCAGACAGCGGGCTGACTGCTGTAGCGGTTCCCCAGACAGATAGATACAAAAAAGCGAGTTGATCATAGTTTTGGGTTAATGGCTGCAAAAATGGACTCACCAATGAAACACTAACCACCGGATGCACCCCTACTAACCCAATTAGAATCATCAAGGCACTCACAATCCAAAACAGCATGGGTGTAAAACTACTGGCATGAAATGCAAAAATAGTCGGATAAGACTGGATCAAAACACTAATCCCGGTCGAAAAAACCCCAGCGGCTAAAAATAATGAAAATTGACTGGAAACATTGGATAACCGATTTTCAATGTAATGCAGTATCACTTTGCGTCGAGGACGCTGCTTCATAAAAATAACCGCACCAATCGGGGCTCCCATACTAATCAGGGTCAAAATGCTGATGGTAGGATATAGGGTATGAATACCTAATACAGCAACGGCCATAATAATCGGCATCACTAAACTATCTTTACGCAACGGATAACCGGTAAATTGCTCAAGCCCCTGCCGACTCAGTTCCCAATAACTAAACAATAACATAGGCAGCACTAAGATTAGCCCGGCAATGACCGTATGCTGCCACTGAGCTCCCGGTGCATAAGTCATAGCCACCCCGGAAGCAATAAAAAAGGGCGACCAATAGGCCCCGGAGCAAAATCCCCGCATCAGCACCTGAACCTGCCGTTCAGTCAGTTTATCATTACGAGCTAGTCGATCACCGACCACAAAAATAATCGAGAGATTAATCACAGCACCCAAGACATGGCAGGATAAAATCGTCGACCAAAACCCTTTTTTCCCCTGCGGTTGATCCAAATCGGCTTCCGTCGGGTTAGTCAACGATAAAAAAGAGACCGCAACAAACATCATCAATAAAGGCAGATTCCGAGTCAATGCCACCATCAAGTCCACTGAACAGCCCTTTAACGCTCCCCAAGCGAGTAACCCACTCCCAATCAAGAATAAAATTCCCGATTGCTGATGCGCCGAACGCCCAAGAATAGGCCAACAAAAAACAACAGCCCCCCAAGCCGCAATAGATCCCAACCAAGGACTAACCCCAGGAATTAAAATTGAAAGCAGATAAAGCACTGCACTCAATAAAATAAGCCAGCCCGCGAGGCGACTTCGATAACGAGTTAATTTTGAAATTTGCATACCAGAATAATTTTTGGATAAATCAGACACAGTTAGCGAAACAAATAAGACCAAATGTCGATATCATCTGTTTCAAATCTGAAGATAGCTCTATTGATGGAAATATCTTCGCCAATTTTTCAAAGGGTTGCAATCTAAGCTTGAATTAAAATGTTCAAATCCACTATCTCGCAAAAATATTTAAGACAACCGCCGAAAAAATGTTAGTAAACGCATTAAATTTACTTGAAACACCAATGTAAAATTGACATTAAGCCAGAGAGCTATCATCATCTTACAAGGATTGGTCGCTCAGATGTGAATTCCTACAGCAAGATCAAGCTGCAGGGTCAATTTTCCAGAAGCGGTGCCGCAAGGTTGTGTGCTATGGTTAATCTAAATGAGCCATTATCTATAGCCGGGAGACTGTTTGCCGTTAACATGTTTCACTACGAATGGCTCATACTATTTATAATTGATAAGGACGGAATACGATGAAAAAAACTTTATTGATCGCTGGAGCTTTAGCTGCACCACTATTGTTCGCTGGTTGTTCTAACCAACAAGCTCATAGTGCTTTAAGCGACAAAATTGATTCACTGTCAGATCAGGTTTCAGCATTGCAGGCTGAACAAAGCACTCTGTCCAGCGATGTCAATGCTGCTAAAGCTGCTGCACAGCAAGCTCAATCTGAAGCTGCACGTGCTAACCAGCGTATTGACCACATCGCTAAGTCTTACACTAAATAAATTCCGAATTCATCAGCATAAAGGCGCCTCAAGGCGCCTTTTTAGTCACTCCAACCCTTACCGGGATCCCTTCTCGTTTCTGCAATACTGACAACAACTGCGCAGAGACAATACCTGGCTGAGTAATAAACGATAATGTCGTCCGGTTGGTCGGGAAATCCACGCTTCCAGACTGATCTTCTTCACTCTTACTTAAAGGTCGAGTCACTTCCAGATAAAGGCTTCCATCTGGCTCTTGGCTATACTGGATCGGTTGATTAATAATTCGAACACTTTCCCCAATACTTGCCTGCGAAAATAAATATTCAATATCCCGAGGAAATAACCGAATACATCCCGAGCTAACCCGTAATCCAACGCCAAAATCTTTATTCGTGCCGTGGATTAAATAATCCCCCGCACCATAGGCTAAACGCATCGCATAATCCCCCAAAGGATTCTCCGGTCCAGCGGGAACGACATCCGGGAGAATGATCCCTTTTTCGGCGTATTCCTTACGGATATTGGCTGTGGGTGTCCAGGTTGGATGTGGAATTTTCTGAGAAATATGCGTTGTAGTTACAGGTGTATCCCAGCCGATACGACCAATGCCGATTGGAAACACATCCACCTTATGCTGCTGAGGATGGTAAAAAAACAACCGTAACTGGGCCAAATTGACCACAATCCCCTGCCGAGGACCTTCAGGCAATAGCATTTGCAATGGAATAGAGAGTTGAGTTCCGGGTTTCGGTAAAAAGGGATCGACTCCTGGATTCACCGATTTAAGCGCCAGGAAGCCAATATCAAAATGATTTGCAATAGAGGCCAGCGTATCCCCATGTCGAACGGTATACGTCGTATTCTGGCCGATTAGACGGCTATTATCCGCAGGAATAGAATAAGAACGGGCCCATAAACTGGATGTGAACAGCAAGGCGCCCCAAACCAACACTATTTTCAGCATAAACTTAGCTCATTTATTATTTAACACTATAAAATTATTCTAATTTATCGCTCTATGATCAAAAAAGCCCGTTAGGTAACGGGCTTATCTTTTGATTCAACCAGATTATGCGTTATCGTTCTGAGGAGCTTGATCCTCATCCGCAGTCGGTTCTTCAACTTTAGTTTCCTCTGGCTGAGGTTTTGGTAATGCTTCTTTCATGCTCAAACGTACCCGTCCCTGGCGGTCTACTTCAAGCACTTTGACTTTCACTTCATCACCAACACTCAGGTAATCGGCTACTTTATTGACACGTTCATGAGCAATTTGTGAAATATGTACCAGACCATCTTTACCCGGCAAAATCTGCACAAAAGCACCGAAATCAGCCAACCGAACCACTTTACCTTGATAGAACTGACCCACTTCAACTTCCGCAGTTAACTGTTCAATTCGAGCAATAGCTGCTTTTGCCTGATCACCATCAGTTGCCGCAATTTTCACGGTTCCATCATCTTCAATTTCAATAGTGGTTCCGGTTTCTTCGGTCAAACTACGAATGGTTGCGCCACCTTTACCAATCACGTCTTTAATTTTATCCGGATTGATTTTCAGCGTATGGATCCGTGGAGCGAATTCAGAAATCTCTTCACGAGCGCCATTAATAGCTTGGTTCATCACACCCAGAATATGCATCCGCGCACCGCGCGCTTGATTCAATGCAATCTGCATGATTTCTTTAGTGATCCCTTCGATTTTAATATCCATCTGCAGGGCAGTCACACCATCGGTGGTTCCGGCTACTTTAAAGTCCATATCACCTAAATGGTCTTCATCACCTAAGATATCGGAAAGCACGACAAACTGTTCACCTTCTTTAACCAACCCCATGGCAATCCCGGCGACAGAAGATTTAATCGGTACCCCGGCATCCATCAGCGCTAATGATGAACCACACACAGACGCCATTGAACTAGAACCGTTGGATTCAGTAATTTCAGAAACCACACGTACGGTATAAGGGAACTCATCGATGGAAGGCATCACTGCCGCAACGCCACGTTTAGCCAAACGACCATGACCAATTTCGCGACGTTTAGGAGAGCCCATCATGCCGGTTTCACCCACGCAATATGGAGGGAAGTTATAGTGCAATAAGAAATAATCGGTACGAGTTCCGGTCAGCTCATCAATCATCTGAGCATCACGCTGGGTCCCTAATGTACAAGTCACCAACGCCTGAGTTTCACCACGGGTGAAAATCGCACTACCGTGAGTACGCGGTAACACGCCAGTTGCGACATCCAAGGCACGAACCATATCAGGTTCACGACCATCGATACGAGGTTCACCGGCAAGAATTCGGCTACGAACGACCAATTTTTCTAGTTTAACCAGCTCATCACCGATTTCTAACTCATCTAAAGTTTCATCTTCAGTGGTTAAAGTTTCAATCACTGATTTTTTGATTTCAGCAACCGATTCATAACGAGCTGCTTTTTCAGTAATACGATACGCTTCACCCAGTTTGACTTCGGCCAATGCTTTTACTTTTTCAGATAAAGCAACGTTTTTCTCCGGAGCTTGCCAGTCCCATGCTGGTTTAGCAGCTTCAGCCGCCAACTCATTAATGGCATTGATGACGGTCTGCATCTGTTCATGACCATACATCACCGCGCCCAGCATGACATCTTCAGGTAATTCCTGAGCTTCGGATTCAACCATCAATACTGCATTTGAAGTACCAGCAACAACCAAATCTAACTGGCTCTGCGGCAGTTCATCCGTAGTAGGGTTCAAGACGTAGTTACCATTGATAAACCCGACACGAGCAGCCCCAATAGGACCGTGGAATGGGATCCCCGAAAGCGCCAGCGCAGCGGATGCACCAATCAGTGCTGGAATATCCGGCTGAACCTGAGGATTGACAGACATAACGGTTGCAACAACCTGAACTTCGTTGACGAAGCCATCAGGGAACAGCGGGCGGATCGGACGGTCAATTAAGCGCGCAATCAGTGTTTCACCTTCACTCGGGCGACCTTCACGTTTAAAAAAGCCACCAGGAATTCGTCCGGCTGCGTAAGTACGTTCTTGATAGTTTACAGTTAATGGGAAGAAGTCTTGTCCAGGCTTCGCTTCTCTTTTACCAACAACGGTAACAAATACAGCTGTATCATCGACAGTAACCATGACTGCAGAATCAGCTTGACGGGCAATGGCACCCGTTTCCAGTGTTACTGTGTGTTGGCCATATTGGAATTTTTTAACAATAGGATTCACGTGAATTTCCTTCGTTTGCGCTTTTCATGTCTTTTATGTCGCGGCTAAGTATAAAGCATCTATTGGGTAAAAGATAATCTTTAACCAATTCAACTTCGTTAAACTATTCATTCGCTAAAATGCTAACCTAACCTGCGATCAAAATCTGCGTTCAAAAGACCATTTAGAGCCAGTTCATCGGCAATTTTTATTAAATACGATCAAAAAAGAGGAGCCATAGCTCCTCTTTCAATATGCTTTTCCCAAAAGGGGCATCGCTTAGCGACGCAGACCTAAACGTTCGATCAGAGTCTGATAACGAGCAGCGTCTTTACCTTTGAGGTAGTCAAGCAAGTTACGGCGCTGGCTAACCATGCGCAGCAAACCGCGACGGCTGTGGTGATCGTGGATGTGAGTTTTGAAATGATCCTGCAGATGGTCAATCTGAGCAGACAACAGAGCGACCTGAACTTCTGAAGAACCTGTATCACCTTCACCACGGCCAAATTCAGCAACGATTTTTGCTTTTTCTTCTGTACTTAGTGACATGGAATTACTCCTAACTAATATGAAACGAAGTTAGCGCCAATCACTAATTCAGCGCTAACAAGGCGCGTTATTCTATTCAGAATAACAGGCTTATTCAAGGGGTTTCTTCTGGATTATTTGATTCTTGGATCAAACGCTTCGGAGCGACCATGCCAGCGTCGTTCACTTCTCCAATTCCCACGAAACGGCGTTGTTCACCGATATACAAGCGCAGTGGTTTTCCTTGTGGAGCCTGCGCGACAAAAACAGCTTGTCCATGGAGCAGATAATCGCCCATTGTTTCATCAATGACAACTTCCTCTAAACAGGCCACCGCACTATCCATCGGCAATAGTAACGGATCTAAGACCGCCGCCGGAACTAAGTCATCCTGCTGAGCTTGCGCTAGTAAACCTTCAAGAGCTTCGATACTAATCACCTGATCGGCCGGATAATCGGCGACATGAGATCGATGCAAAGCCTGAACATGCGCACCACATCCTAAAACTTCACCTAAATCATCCACAATCGTCCGGATATAAGTCCCTTTACTGCAGCAAATATCCAGACGTAACAGATCATCCTCAAAACTAATCAGTTCAATCGAATAGACTTTGATTTTCCGGGATTCGCGGGGGACCTGGATCCCTTCCCGAGCATACCAATACAATGGCCTACCCTGATATTTCAAGGCCGAGTACATCGATGGGACCTGATCGATTTCACCTAGAAACTGAGGTAAGGTCGCCTCAATTTCAGCCAGAGAGACGGTTACCGGACGCGACTCAACCACGTCACCATCCGCATCGGAAGTATTGGTCCGCTCCCCTAATTTAGCCGTCACCTGATAGCGTTTATCGGAATCCAGCAGGTACTGGGAAAATTTGGTCGCCTCTCCCAAACAGATTGGAAGCATGCCAGTTGCCAGCGGATCCAATGCCCCGGTATGTCCGGCTTTTTGCGCAAAATAAATCCGTTTAACCTGCTGCAATGCGGCATTTGATGTCATCCCAGTTGTTTTTTCAAGCAACAGGATCCCATCGACTTTACGACCGCGGGCTCGTCGCGCCATTAACTATCCTCATCCTTGTGATCATGTTCCTGCTGTTTTCTCAGGTCCTCTTTGACCGCTTTGGACGCCAAATTCGATAAGCGGATCCCTTCAGCCAAAGAACGGTCATATGCAAATCGTAATTCAGGTACTGCACGCAGGCGCATAGCCTTACTTAACAATGACCGGATATAAGGTTTGGATTCTTCCAACGCTTCCAATCCCTGCTTAATTCCCTCATCACTGTCATCTAAAAAAGTAACAAAAATTTTGGCATAAGCCAGATCTCGGGTGACGTCAACCGATGATACGGTCACTAATCCCAACCGTGGATCTTTGATTTCGCGCTGTATGATCACAGCGACTTCTTTCTGAATTTGCTGCGCCACGCGTTGCGGGCGACTAAATTCTCTTGCCATAACATGACCTCAGACATAAATGGGGGCACAAGGCCCCCATTTGCTCTCATCAGAGAGATAATTATAAACTACGCTGCACTTCGACTGTTTCGAATACTTCGATGTGATCGCCCACACGCACGTCATTGTAGTTTTTAACCCCGATACCACATTCCATGCCGTTACGAACTTCACTCACATCGTCTTTATAACGGCGTAGTGATTCCAGTTCACCTTCATAAATCACCACGTTTTCACGCAGGACACGAATTGGATTATTACGTTTCACAATCCCTTCAGTCACCATACAACCGGCAATTGCACCAATTTTAGGTGATTTAAAGACATCACGCACTTCAGCCAGACCGATAATTTCCTGACGGAATTCAGGAGATAACAAGCCTGTCATGGCTCGTTTCACTTCATCGATCAAATCGTAAATGACACTGTAGTAGTGTAAATCAACATGTTCGGATTCAATCACTTTACGGGCGGCCGCATCAGCACGCACGTTAAAGCCAAAGACCAAACCATTAGAGGCTGCTGCCAGTGTTGCGTCCGTTTCGGTGATCCCACCGACACCACGACCAATAATATTAACTTTCACTTCATCGGTAGACAGTTTAGTCAATGCATCGGCAATCGCTTCCAGTGACCCTTGAACATCGGCTTTCAAGACAATGTTCAGCTCTTTCACTTCACCTTCAGCCATATTGGCAAACATATTTTCCAATTTAGCTTTCTGCTGACGAGCCAGTTTCACTTCACGGAATTTCCCCTGACGATACAGTGCAACTTCACGTGCTTTTTTCTCATCACGAACAACCGTGGCTTCATCACCCGCCGATGGCACACCGGACAAACCTAAAATTTCAACAGGAATTGAAGGACCGGCAGCATCTAAGTCTTGACCATGTTCATCTTTCATCGCCCGAATACGACCATATTCCAAGCCACAAAGAATCACATCACCTTTATGCAGTTCACCTTGCTGTACCAAAATCGAAGCCACTGGGCCACGTCCTTTATCCAAGCGAGACTCAATGACCACCCCGGAAGCTGGACCTTTGGCGACCGCAGTCAACTCAAGGATATCGGCTTGCAACAGAATCGATTCCAACAGACTGTCGATCCCTTCCCCACTTTTAGCGGAAACATGCACAAACTGTGTATCGCCACCCCAATCTTCAGGGATTACATCGTGCTGAGCCAATTCATTTTTAACCCGATCCGGATCCGCTTCTGGTTTATCAATTTTGTTAACAGCAACCACCATCGGCACACCCGCAGCCCGAGAATGCTGAATTGCTTCAACAGTTTGCGGCATCACGCCATCATCGGCGGCAACCACCAGCACTACGATATCCGTCGCCTGAGCACCACGCGCACGCATTGCGGTAAATGCAGCATGTCCCGGAGTATCCAAGAAGGTAACCATGTGTCCACCTTCGGTTTGAACTCGATAAGCCCCGATATGCTGAGTGATCCCACCCGCTTCACCTGCGGCCACTTTGGCCCGGCGAATATAGTCCAGCAACGATGTTTTACCGTGGTCAACGTGACCCATAATGGTCACGACCGGTGCCCGTTCAGTTTGTTCAGCGCCTTCAGAAGACACTTCCTGCAGGACCTGCTCTTCCAACGCATTTTCTTTGACCAGAACGACTTTATGACCCATTTCTTCAGCCACTAATTGCGCCGTTTCTTGATCAATCACCTGATTGATGGTCGCCATTGCGCCCATCTGCATCATCGCTTTAATCACTTCAGTTGCTTTAACCGCCATTTTGTTAGCCAATTCAGCAACCGTGATGGTTTCACCAATTCGAACATCCCGTTCTACAGGCTGAGCCGGTTTGTTAAAGCCATGCTGCATCGTCGTTGGCGTAACAACTTTATTGCGACCTTTGCGAGCTTTACGATTCCGACTACCACGAGCAGGATTCGCATTCGCTGAAGTATCTTCATCATCTCTAGCCGTCGACGGTTTTTTCTTTTTACGGCGTGGTCGTTTTTCTTCTTTACGAGCTTCTTCGTCCTCGGCTTCCCGGGCATAAGTCGAAGTGGTGAAATGATAATCATCCTTCTCTTCGGCTTCTTTACGTTTCTTCTCTTCTTCTTCCCAACGTTTTGCATTTTCTTCTGCTAAACGTTTCGCTTCTTCAGCTTTACGCCGTGCTTCTTCTTCTGCTTTCGCAAGAGCGGCTTGTTCCTGCTCGGCTTGAAGCCGTTGCTGCTCTTCACGTTTCGCTTGTTCTGCTGCTACCACTTTCGGATCAGCCTCCGCCTTAGCCTTCTCGGCTTTTGCCTGTGCTTCCTTACGCGCCCGTTCCGCTTTAACTTCAGCTTCGGCTTTTGCCTTAGCCTCTGCGACAGCTTTCGCTTCCGCTTCTTTGCGCGCCCGCTCAATCGCTTCTTGTTCCGCTTTAGCTTCGGCTTCCAAACGTGCTTTTTCCTGAGCTTCTTGCTCAGCCTCTAAGCGAGCTTGCTCTTCTGCTTCGGCTTTGGCTTTTTCATCAACCACACTACGTTTCACATAAGTGCGTTTTTTACGTACTTCAACTTGAACATGGCGCGATTTACCGCCTGTTCCCTGCACACTCAGGGTACTTTTAGTTTTACGCTTCAAAGTCATTCGACTCGGCAAACTTTCTTCCCCATGTTGCTGTTTTAAGTATTCCAGTAACTTCGATTTTTCATCTTCAGCTACGATATCATCAGCGGCATTCTTAGTCACACCGGCATCCGCAAATTGCTGAATCAACCGGTCAACCGTCGTACCCACGTCGTCTGCGAGTTGTTTTACTGAAACTGCTGTCATATGGCGTAATTCCTCCGTCGACGTTATTATTCTTCATCGCCGAACCAACAAATCTGTCGGGCGGCCATGATCAATTCACCAGCTTTCTCTTCACTTAAATTTTCAATTCCAGCCAGGTCATCAATCCCCTGCTCTGCTAAATCTTCCAGTGTTGAAACATGCCGTAAGGCTAGCTCATAAGCCAAATGACGATCCATGCCTTCCAGAGCCAGTAGATCTTCGCTTGGTTTATTGTCACCTAAAGATTCTTCTTTTGCCAATGCTTCAGTAACCAATGCAGCCTTGGCACGTTCGCGTAATTCGTTGACGATATCTTCATCCATACCTTCAACAGCCAACAGTTCATTCACCGGAACATAGGCTACTTCTTCAAGCGAACTAAATCCTTCTTCAACCAGCACTGCGGCGAAATCTTCATCCAAACCCAATCGGCTCTGGAACAGATCCATCGCTTTTTGAGTTTCAGCCTGATGCTTGTTCTGTAGATCATCCACAGTCATCACGTTCAATTCCCAACCGGTCAGCTGAGAAGCCAGACGAACGTTTTGTCCATTCCGACCAATGGCCTGAGCCAAACTGTCTGGTTCCACGGCTACATCCATCGAATGATGATCTTCATCGACAACAATCGATGCAACTTCAGCCGGAGCCATCGCATTAATCACAAACTGCGCTGGATTATCATCCCACAGGACGATATCGACTCGTTCATTATTCAACTCACCGGAAACAGCTTGCACGCGAGCACCACGCATTCCCACACAAGCCCCAACCGGATCAATACGTTTGTCATTAGATTTCACAGCGATCTTAGCCCGAGCACCCGGATCACGAGCAGCCCCTTTAAGCTCAATCATCTCTTCTGCGATTTCAGGCACTTCAATGCGAAATAACTCAGTCAGCATTTCAGGGCGTGTTCGACTTAAAAACAGCTGAGCCCCACGCGCTTCAGGTTTAACGGCATACAGAAGCGCCCGGATCCGATCGCCAGGACGAAAAGCTTCACGCGGCAATAGGTCTTCACGATGTAACACACCTTCGGCATTATTTCCGAGATCGACCACAACATTATCACGGCTTACTTTTTTTACGACCCCAGTATGCAATTCATTGACCTGATCGATAAACTGTTCAACGACCTGTGCCCGTTCAGCTTCGCGGACTTTCTGCACGATAACCTGTTTCGCAGTCTGAGTTGTGATTCGGTCAAACGTCACCGAATCAATCTGTTCTTCGACATACTCACCGAGCTCTTTTTCAGGTTCGTCAATACGAGCGGCTTCTAAGGTAATTTCACGGTAAGGTGCTTCAATGGCTTCTTCATTTTCAACGACACACCAACGACGGAACGTATCAAAATCACCACTCTTGCGGTCAATAGCGACACGAACGTCAATATCACCTTCATATTTCTTTTTTGTAGCAGTTGCGAGAGCAATTTCTAATGCTTCAAAAATTTTTTCCCGAGGGACGGCTTTTTCGTTGGAAACTGCATCAACAACCAATAAGACTTCTTTATTCATTCCCGAGCCTCTTTAGTCAAACTGAGGGATTAAATGCGCTTTTTGTACATTACTCAGCGCAATACGTTGTTGTTCACTATCAACATCAAGGGTGATCATCTCACCTTCCACCGAAAGGAGTGTCCCTTGCCATTTTCGCCGGTTAGCGACCGGCATTCGTAACTGAACAAAAATAATTTCACCTATTACACGCTGGTAATGCTCTGCCTTGAACAACGGACGATCCATCCCAGGTGAAGAAACTTCTAAATTATATTCGGTATTAATGGGATCCTCGACATCTAGGATCGCGCTAACCTGATAACTGACGGCTGCACAGTCATCCACTGTAATTCCCTGCTCGTGGTCGATATATAATCGCAGTACAGAATGTTTTCCCGCACTGACAAATTCAACCCCTAGCAATTCAAACCCGAGTGCATCGACTGCTGGTTCGAGCATTTCAGTCAGGCGTTGCTCAATCGTTGCCAAATTCCCCTCCAGAAAAGAAAAAAGGGCCTAAAAGCCCAGAGAGTAAGACACAAAGTGCGTCAAAAAGATAACAAAAAGCCCCGAATTCGGGGCTTAGAGTAAAATAACGAACTCTTCATGCCTTCCCGAGCAGTTACCTCGAGATTGGTTGCGGGGGCCGGATTTGAACCAACGACCTTCGGGTTATGAGCCCGACGAGCTACCAGACTGCTCCACCCCGCGTCTGAAAACTGGCAAAATTATAACACTTTGCCAACTTTATTCAAAGAGTTGTTTAATTGGTGCCGAGAGCGGGACTTGAACCCGCACGCCTAAATAGGCACTACCCCCTCAAGATAGCGTGTCTACCAATTCCACCACCTCGGCTTTCTAATTACTCTGGCACTTGATCGACAGGGCTCTTATCTGCTGATTGAGTATCAGCGGCCGGTGTCGCCGGTGCTTTGGTTGAAGCAGCTGGAGCTTGCTGTTTTACAGCGCTCTGAGACTGCCCCAAATCTTCCCATTTACTCGATGATGATTGAGCCTGTGAAGACAAATGGCCTAATGCCAGACTAATTATAAAAAACAATACTGCAAACACGGCGGTACTTCGTGTTAAAAAGTTCCCAGAACCTGACGAACCAAATACCGTATTTGATGCTCCGGAACCAAATGAGGCTCCCATATCAGCGCCTTTCCCTTGCTGAATTAACACTAAAATAATTAGTGCTATTGCCACAAGTAGATAAACGCCTAATAAAATGTTGTACATAATCAATACCTTTTTATTACGGACTTCATCCACTCGCCCGTCGGCAACCAACTCAAAGGGAGGATGATAACCGAAGCGGGCTGAATCTTAGCGAACCTATTCCCCGTTGACAAGAGGGGAATGCACAAATTTTCTAATATATTGTGTGTTTGCTGAAAATATATCCAGCTAACCACATTTATCGGCAACTACATCGGCTACTTGTTGGGCAATTCGTTCTACTTGAGGACGATTTTCACCCTCGACCATCACCCGCAGCACCGGTTCCGTTCCAGATTTACGCAACAATACCCGTCCGGTTTCTCCCAATTCCACTTCCGCTCGTTTCGCAGCTTGCAGAACGGCTTCACTTTCCAGTGGATTATGCTCACCTTTAAACCGAACATTAATCAACACCTGAGGAAACAGCTCCAAAGTTCCTAACTGTTCACGCAGTGAATGTCCATCATGCTGCATCGCAGCCAATACTTGCAGTGCCGATACAATGCCATCTCCGGTGGTCGTATGATTCAGACAGATAATGTGCCCAGAATTTTCCCCCCCGAGCCGCCACTGATGTTGCTGCATTTGTTCCAGCACATAGCGATCGCCGACGCTCGCCCGAACAAAAGGAATATTTAGACTCAACAGCTGCTGTTCCATCGCCAGATTTGTCATCAGCGTTCCAACGACCCCGCCTTCAAGTATTCCCTGACGCTGGTAGAATTCAGCAATGATATACAATAGTTCATCGCCATCTACCTGGACGCCCTGATGATCCACCATCATCACCCGATCCCCATCACCATCAAAAGCAATTCCTAAATCGGCCTGATGAGCCAGAACCTGTGCCGAAAGCGCGTGAGTATTGGTCGCACCACACTGTTTATTAATATTCAGTCCATCGGGCTCCGTGGCATACGCAATCACTTCTGCCCCCAGTTCCCGGAACACATTCGGAGCGATGTGATACGTCGCGCCATTGGCACAATCAACCACGATTTTCATACCAGACAAACTGGCGCCGGAAGGAAACGTCCCTTTACAATATTCAATGTAACGACCGGCGGCATCGACGATACGGGACGCTTTACCAAGTTGAGCCGATTCCACACACCCAATAGGCTGCTCCAATTGTCGTTCAATCGCCAGTTCAACATCATCCGGTAACTTCGTACCTTTAGCCGAAAAGAACTTGATACCATTATCATAATAAGGGTTGTGCGAAGCACTGATTACAATTCCCGCATCAGCCCGAAAAGTTCGGGTTAAATACGCCACGGCGGGTGTCGGCATCGGCCCCATAAAACTGGCATTAATTCCCGCTGCTGCGAGTCCGGCTTCTAGTGCAGATTCCAACATATACCCGGAAATTCGGGTGTCTTTACCAATTAAAACTTTGCCGGATCCTTTTTGGCTACTCAGCACCTGTCCCGCAGCCCATCCCAGTTTAAGTGCAAAATCAGGCGTAATTGGATATTCGCCCACTTTTCCCCGAACCCCATCGGTTCCAAAATATTTTCTGGTCATTATCTAATCTGTTACCATTGTTTTATAGGTGACTCGCACCGCATCAACCGTTTCTCGGACATCATGAACCCGGATAATCGCCGCACCTTTCATCGTTGCAATACAAGCACCGGCTAAACTACCTGCCAAGCGCTCTGACGTCGGCCTATTTAGCAAATTACCAAGCATTGATTTTCGGGATAACCCAATCAGCAGTGGCGAATTCAGCTGATGCAAATCTTCCATATGATTAAGCAATTGATAATTATGATCAAGAGACTTACCAAACCCAAAGCCGGGATCCAGAAAAATTTTATGTTCTGCAATACCTGCCGCCATCGCCACTTGTTTACGCTCTTTCAGATATCGAACCACTTCATCGGTAATATTGGTATACTGGGGGGCCTGCTGCATCGTTTCCGGCTGCCCTTGCATATGCATCAAACAAACATCAGCCCCACTTTTTACCGCAGCTTCCAGCGCTCCCGGTTCATTCAGTGCATTGATATCGTTAATTAAATCAGCGCCAGCCGCTACCGCTTCGGTCATCACCTGATGATGACGAGTATCAATCGAAATCAAACAGCCTAATTCAGCTTTGATCGCCCGAATCGGCGCAAGGGTCCGTTGTAACTCTTCTTCGATACTGACTTCAACCGCTCCGGGTCGAGTTGACTCACCACCAATATCGATAATTTCTGCACCGTCATCCAGCATTTGTTTCGCATGTGCGATAGCTTTATCTTCAGCGTAATATCGTCCACCATCAGAAAATGAATCCGGCGTACAATTTAAAATTCCCATGACAACGGGATGGTCAAAAGATTGACCCGCTATTGTAAATTTCATATCAATCATCTTCTTATACAAAAAAGCCCTGCGGATCCCACAGGGCTTTACGATTTTAATTTCTATTCATACTACTGGGCAGGATGCTCATCGGGTTTATCCGATGGCGCAGTTGGTTTTTCATCATCTAACCGAGTATCTGATGTTGTATCATCAGCTTTAGCGGCCGGTGGCTGCTGGTCACCATGACTACTGCTATGATCATCCCAATCTGCCGGTGGACGTGGTTCTTTACGTTCCATCAAATCATCAATCTGTTTCGCATCAATGGTTTCATATTTCATCAATGCATCTTTCATCGAATGTAAAATATCCAGATTTTCTTCCAACAGCTGTTTCGAACGATTGTAATTACGATCAATCACTAAACGAATTTCTTCGTCAATCGCTCGTGCAGTTTCATCCGACATATGTTTCGTTTTCGCAGCACTACGCCCTAAGAAAACTTCACCTTCTTCATCAGCATACAACAATGGACCCATTTTTTCGGACAGCCCCCATTGCGTCACCATTTTACGAGCGATTTCAGTGGCCCGTTCAATATCATTACTCGCCCCGGTTGAAACCTTATCGGTTCCATAAATAATCTGCTCGGCTAACCGGCCACCGTAAAGGCTTGAGATCATACTTTCAAGATGACGTTTACTATGACTGACGCGATCCTGTTCCGGCAAATACATAGTCACACCCAGAGCTCGGCCCCGAGGGATAATACTGACTTTATAAACCGGATCATGATCCGGAACCAAACGACCGATAATCGCATGACCCGCTTCGTGGAAAGCCGTCATCTCTTTTTCATCTTCAGTCATGACCATTGATTTACGCTCTGCGCCCATCATGATCTTATCTTTGGCTTTTTCAAACTCTTCCATCGCCACGACACGTTTATTACCACGAGCCGCAAACAATGCTGCTTCGTTAACCAGGTTCGCCAAATCCGCACCGGAGAAGCCTGGCGTTCCACGCGCAATAACGCTTGGATCGACACCATCGCCCAGAGGTACTTTACGCATGTGCACTTTTAAGATCTGCTCACGACCACGAACATCCGGCAAACCGACCACAACCTGACGGTCAAAACGTCCCGGACGCAGCAAGGCAGGGTCCAAAACATCCGGACGGTTGGTTGCGGCAATGACGATAATCCCTTCATTACCTTCAAAGCCGTCCATTTCCACCAACATCTGGTTCAATGTCTGTTCACGTTCATCATGGCCACCGCCTAAACCGGCACCACGCTGACGACCGACGGCATCAATTTCATCAATAAAAATGATACACGGTGCTGATTTTTTAGCTTGTTCAAACATATCACGAACACGGGAAGCCCCCACACCGACGAACATTTCAACGAAATCAGAGCCAGAAATGGTAAAGAATGGCACTTTCGCTTCACCGGCAATGGCTTTAGCCAGCAGTGTTTTACCAGTCCCAGGAGGCCCCACCATCAAGACACCGGTCGGAATACGCCCACCCAGTTTCTGGAATCGAGTGGGATCACGCAAATAATCAACCAGTTCGGCGACCTCTTCTTTGGCTTCATCACAACCAGCAACATCGGCAAACGTGGTTTTAATCTGATCTTCACTCATCAGGCGCGCTTTACTCTTACCGAACGACATCGCACCTTTACCGCCACCGCCCTGCATCTGGCGCATAAAGAAAATCCATACACCGATGAGCAGGATCATCGGGAACCAGGAGATGAAAATAGACGTTAACAGGCTCGGCTCTTTCGGAGCTTCACCAATTACAGTTACGTTGTGGTTGAGCAAGTCGTTCAAAATATCCCGATCAGCCATTGGCATGATCGTTGTGAAATGCTCACCGGTACGTTTCACGCCCTGAATCTTCTGACCATTTATCCGTACCTGGCGGATTTGGTCCTGAGATACATCCTTCACAAAAGCAGAGTAGTCCTCCTGCTGCGCGTTGGAGGTATCGGGGCTGAAACTTTGGAAGACCGACATTAGCACAACGGCAATGACCAGCCACAAAATCAGATTTTTCGCCATGTCACTCAAGACTAAGACCTCTGTAGGTGAGTAAAAAATTAAAACTACATCTATTAGTAATGTAGCCTACTATAGTTTGAATTTGCTAGCCACCGTTGCAACGCTGGATAACCGACATTCGTACAATTCATCACCAGTTTGAGCAATCGTACATCTATGTATGTCATTCAAAACTAAAATGTGGACAGACCTTTAAATGAACTATGAGACATTATTATAATGTAGCCTACTATAGTTTAAATCCACTCGCCACAATATAAACTTCTCGTGAGCGGGCCCGGGATGAATCAGGTTTGCGCACTTTGACACTGCTAAAAAGTTCTCGCACATTTTTAACATACTCATCAAACCCTTCGCCCTGAAATACCTTAACCACAAAACTACCCTTGGTGGCCAAAACATCACGGCACATATCCAATGCCAATTCCACCAGATACATGGCTCGGGATTGATCCACCCCTAAATTACCACTCATGTTAGGGGCCATATCCGACATGATTAAATCCACTTTCTGTTCACCGACGCGTGACAGAATCGCATTTAATACCGCTTCTTCCCGGAAATCGCCCTGTAAAAAATCAACACCGGCAATCGGATCCATCGGTAATAAATCACAGGCAATCACCCGACCATTATCCCCTAACTGAGACACCGCATACTGTGACCAACCTCCGGGCGCTGCACCTAAATCGACCACGGTCATTCCCGGACTAATTAATTTATCACGCTGTTGGATCTCTTCAATTTTAAAGACAGCTCGGGAGCGTAACCCCTGTTTTTTGGCTTGCTGAACATAGTGATCACTCTGATGTTCCTGAAGCCAACGTGTCGAACTTGCTGAATGTTTTTTCTTTGCCATATCCGCTATACTAAAGGTGAGTAAATATTAATCAGTAGCGACTAATAGGTTATATTTGCTCCAAGCGCAATGCCTCACTCCGGGATCTCTCATACTTTGCCAGAGTTTCCGGTTGGATGAATCTATAGATGGCGTTAAAATGCCAACTTTTCAACCCTTATACGTAAAAAGATGCAATTATCTAATAAACAGAAGCAATACCTCAAAGGTTTAGCACATCCTCTGAAACCCGTAGTCCTTTTAGGCAGTAATGGTCTGACTGAAGGCGTTCTGGCCGAAATCGATAATGCACTGGATCATCATGAGCTGATTAAAGTCAGAATTCCAACCGATGATCGAGAGCTCAAACAGCAAATCGCTGAAACAATCGTACTGAACACACAATCCGAACTGGTTCAGAAAATCGGTAACATTATCGTGCTCTACCGCCCTAACGAAGAACCAGCCATTACCTTACCCAAAGCGTGAGGAATAACTTCACGCCTTTGAGCCTACTCAGCCTCAGATGCCACAGTATCCACGTTGAGTAGCGCTGCCATTACATACCTTACTCTGTCTTACGACATTCATTGACCCCGTCGGACATGATAGGCCGCAGGTTCTATCGCATTCATCCGGCCGATGAATCAACCGAGATCGTGTGACTTACTGATAAAAAAAGCGCCTGATTCAGGCGCTAAAAAGGGCGAAACATAATATAAAAGCGGCCCAAGGCCGCTTTTATCATGCAATATATTCAACTTGCGTAATTTCGTACTCAACCACACCACCTGGAGTCTTCACTTCAACGACGTCATCGATCATTTTGCCAATCAATGCCCGTGCAATCGGTGAATTCACCGAAATCCGGTTTTCTTTGATATTCGCTTCATCATCGCCGACGATCCGATAAGACACTTCTTGTTCATTATCGACATTCAATAGCGAAACCGTTGAGCCAAAAATCACTTTCCCATTATTGGGGATTTTTGTGACATCAATCACCTGAACATTCGAGAGTTTACTTTCAATCTCTTGAATTCGGCCTTCGCAGAATCCCTGTTGTTCACGAGCAGCGTGATATTCTGCATTTTCTTTTAAGTCACCGTGTTCACGTGCTTCAGCAATCGCCGCGGTAATTTCCGGACGACGAACCGATTTTAAATAATCGAGTTCTTCTCGGAGTTTCTGTGCCCCTTGCACAGTCATTGGAATTTGATTCATGTTTTGCCCTTTCTGGTAAAAACAAAAAATCCGGGAGATGTTGCCATCTCCCAGATCAATTTTATTGATAGCTTAGTGTAACGTGATTTGAGAGTTGGGTGAAGCCCCCAACTTTAGACCACTATCACGCTTTCCCTTGGATCCGTTGATGTAACTCCTGAATAGAGCTGACATGAGCCCGGTTATCCGCGGTATGCGCCATACAAGTTGCAAATGCACCGTTTAAGGTGGTTGAATAATTGACTTTTTCTTGTAGCGCCGCACGACGAAGCTGTTTCGAATCCTGAATGGCCTGACGTCCTTCAGTTGTATTCACCACATAAGTATATTCGCCGTTTTTAATTCGGTCATGAATATGTGGACGACCTTCGTGAACTTTATTCACCAGTCGAGGATAAATACCGGCTTCACCTAAAGCAACCGCGGTACCATGAGTGGCATCCAGTTCATATCCCAGAGTCAACAGCTTACGAGCCAGTTCTACCACCCGATGTTTATCCGAGTTACGCACCGACAATAACACCCGCCCTATTTCGCGGTTGTCATTTCCGATCCCCAGTTCAGCTTTGGCATATGCTTCGGCAAAGGTTTCACCAACCCCCATCACTTCCCCAGTTGAACGCATTTCCGGACCTAAGATAGGATCCACACCCGGGAATTTGTTAAATGGCAACACCACTTCTTTCACGGAGAAATATGGCGGGATGACTTCCGTAGTAAAACCCTGTTCTTGCAGACTTTGTCCAGCCATGACTCGAGCCGCAATACGCGCTAACTGCACTCCGGTCGCTTTCGAGACAAACGGAACGGTCCGTGCTGCACGCGGGTTCACTTCAATCAGATAGATATCATGCCCTTTAACCGCAAACTGTACGTTCATCAAGCCAACAACCCCCAGCTCCAGAGCCAAGGCCCGAACCTGAGAGCGCATATCATCCTGAATCGACGCACTCAATGTATATGGAGGCAGAGAACAAGCCGAATCACCGGAGTGAACCCCAGCTTGCTCGATATGTTCCATAATCCCACCGATGACGACATCTTTACCATCGCAAATCGCATCCACATCGACTTCAATCGCATCATCCAGGAAGTGGTCCAACAGCACCGGTGATTCGTTAGAAACACTCACGGCTTCGTTGAAATAACGACGCAAGTCAATTTCATCATAAACGATTTCCATCGCCCGACCACCCAATACATAAGAAGGTCGAACCACCAGCGGATAACCGATGTTCTGGGCTTTGGCAACCGCCTCAGACATGGCGGTCACGGTGGCATTTTGCGGCTGTTTTAAACCTAAGCGTTCCACGGCCAGCTGGAAGCGTTCCCGATCTTCTGCGCGGTCAATCGCATCCGGTGAAGTCCCGATAATCGGTACCCCGGCGGCTTCTAAAGCACGAGCTAATTTCAGAGGCGTCTGGCCACCATACTGAACAATCACCCCAACGGGCTGTTCAACTCGCACGATTTCCAGTACATCTTCTAAAGTGACCGGTTCGAAATAGAGACGATCCGAGGTATCGTAATCGGTTGAAACTGTTTCAGGGTTACAGTTGACCATGATGGTTTCATAACCATCTTCACGCATGGCCAGAGCGGCTTGCACGCAGCAGTAGTCGAATTCAATCCCTTGACCAATCCGGTTCGGGCCGCCGCCCAATACCATGATTTTTTTGTTATCAGTCGGATTCGCCTCGCACTCTTCATCATAAGTGGAATACATATAAGCGGTATCGGTGGCAAATTCAGCCGCACAGGTATCAACTCGTTTATACACTGGCAGAATATTCATCCGCTGACGTAATTTACGGATTTCGCCTTCACCAACACCGGTTAAAGCGGCTAACCGGGCATCACAAAAACCTTTGCGTTTTAAGCGGCGTAACAGCACTTCATCCAGACCAGCAAAACCAGCTTTGGACACTTCCTGTTCTTCGTTGATCAGATCTTCAATCTGAACCAGGAACCAACGGTCAATTTTAGTCAGATTAAAAATATCGTCCACACTCATTCCGGCTCGGAAGGCATCCCCGATATACCAAATGCGTTCAGCACCGACATCGATCAATTGGTGACGAATTTCAGCCATTGCTTGTGGGTCATTCAGGTCGACTTTAGGCTCCAAACCATTGGCCCCCACTTCCAGCCCTCGCAATGCTTTATGCAATGATTCCTGCTGATTGCGGCCAATCGCCATCACTTCACCAACCGACTTCATCTGTGTAGTCAAACGGTCATTAGCACCATCGAATTTTTCGAAGTTAAAGCGTGGCATTTTAGTCACAACATAATCGATCGAAGGTTCGAACGAAGCCGGGGTCCGACCGCCGGTAATGTCGTTATGCAACTCATCGAGGGTATAACCGACCGCCAATTTAGCAGCGACTTTGGCAATCGGGAAGCCGGTTGCCTTAGAAGCCAGCGCTGATGAACGTGATACCCGAGGGTTCATTTCAATGATCACCATCCGACCGTCATCTGGATTAATGCCGAACTGAACATTAGAACCACCGGTTTCAACGCCGATTTCACGCAGCACCGCCAGTGAGGCATTTCGCATGATCTGATATTCTTTATCAGTCAGCGTCTGCGCCGGAGCAACGGTGATGGAGTCCCCGGTATGAACGCCCATCGGGTCGAAGTTTTCAATCGAACAAACAATAATGCAGTTATCCGCTTTATCGCGGATGACTTCCATTTCATATTCTTTCCAACCAATTAAGCTTTCATCGATCAGTAGCTCATTAGTCGGTGAGAGATCCAAACCGCGGTTGCAAATCTCTTCAAATTCATCTTTATTATACGCGATGCCACCACCGCTACCGCCCATTGTAAATGAAGGCCGAATAATACATGGGAAACCCACTTTATCCAGCACACCATAGGCTTCATCCATATTGTGAGCCATTCCGGAACGTGGGCAAGCCAGACCAATTTTGCGCATCGCTTCATCAAAACGATGGCGATCTTCAGCCTTATCGATGGCATCGGCGGTCGCACCGATCATCTCAACCTGATATTTTTCCAGAACACCATTACGTTCCAGCTCCAGCGCACAGTTCAGCGCGGTTTGCCCACCCATGGTTGGCAATACGGCATCCGGGCGTTCTTTGGCTATAATTTTTTCGACCACTTCCCAATGAATCGGTTCAATATAGGTCGCATCCGCCATAGCGGGATCGGTCATAATCGTCGCTGGATTTGAGTTCACCAGCACCACCCGGAATCCTTCTTCACGCAAAGCTTTACAAGCTTGCGCTCCCGAATAGTCAAATTCGCAGGCCTGACCAATCACAATCGGCCCGGCCCCTAAAATCAAAATCGTTTTTAAATCGCTGCGTTTTGGCATGGTAAAAAAATCCTTAGTTAAGCCGAATGGGCACTTTTAGATTGCTCAATCAACTCAATGAAATGGTCAAACAACGGAGCCGCATCATGGGGACCCGGGCTGGCTTCAGGATGTCCCTGAAAACCAAAGGCCGGCTTATCGATCCGGTGAATGCCTTGCAGCGTGCCATCAAACAATGAAACATGCGTGATTTCCAGATTCGCCGGAAGATCTTTTTCATCAACGGCAAAACCGTGGTTCTGAGCGGTAATCATCACCCGACTGGCTTTCAAATCTTTGACTGGGTGATTCCCACCATGATGACCAAATTTCATTTTGACGGTCTTCGCTCCGGAAGCGAGCCCCAGCAATTGATGGCCCAAACAGATCCCGAAGGTTGGGATTTCTTTTTCCAAAAAGACTTTAATTGCCGCAATTGCGTAATCACAAGGTTCCGGATCTCCGGGTCCGTTCGAGAGAAAAATACCATCCGGATTTAACGCCAGAACTTCGTCCGCCGGGGTTTGTGCGGGTACCACCGTCAACCGACAACCGCGATCCACTAATAAGCGCAAAATATTCCGTTTAATCCCAAAGTCATACGCCACAACATGGTATTTAAACTGTTCTGGCTCTTGAAAACCTTCACCTAAAACCCAGCTGCCCTGTTGCCAGGTATAGCTCGACTTCGTAGAAACTTCTTTGGCTAAATCCAATCCTTTCAGACCCCCAAAAGCCTGAGCCTGTTGCAGCGCTTCTTCAACCGTGAGCGCTCCTTCAGTCAGAATACAGCCTCGTTGAGCACCTTTTTCCCGTAGAATACGCGTAAGTTTCCGGGTATCGATGTCAGCAATCGCTACCACATTTTTTTCTTTTAGATAATCGCCCAGAGACTGAGTGCTGCGGAAATTGCTGGCAACAAGAGGAAGATCGCGAATGACAAGGCCACTAGCAAATATCTGGGAGGATTCTTCGTCTTCTGGGGTCGTTCCGTAATTTCCGATATGGGGGTAAGTAAGAGTAATGATCTGGCGGGTATATGAAGGGTCGGTGAGTATTTCCTGATATCCGGTCATCGACGTATTAAAAACAACTTCCCCGATGGCATAACCATCGGCGCCGATTGCGGTTCCGTGGAAAATGGTCCCGTCTTCTAACACCAGCAATGCTGACTTGCTCAAGGCAACCTCCTAGTAGAGCGTCGACACAATCCGTTTAAGCACTTCGCTTAAACCATAAAATTTTGGCAAATTGCGCGGATCATACAGATTAAAATTTGAGAATACCAGCCATTATTAAACTTTTTATGGCGTCGCTTTTATCCGATAAAGGCAACAACAACTCACATTGAATACCATTGCGGAAAATGATGCTCTATTATGCATCATGTGCATAGTTATTCAATAAAAATAACTATAAAATCATCATTTTCCCTTAAAATCTGACTATGTAGTCAGATTTAAAATATCCAACTCACACCGATTTTTTCAGTCACCCCCGCAATTCATCCCTTGCTGAGTGAAGCGTCAAATCATAAGAATATTTATTCAAATCCGACCTACATCAATTTGGTTTATAGTGACTTTGTGATAAATTCCCAGCGAAAAATTATAAATACAACACCACAATCAGTTGATTGTTTTAAGGAGAAGCTCGTGAGTTTACGGATCCACTACCTAAAAAATATAGGAGTGCAGGTCATTATTGCAATGATCGTTGGAGCCATTGTCGGTGCAGTAATGGGCGAACAGGCGGCCATGTTTGAGCCCTTGGGAACCATTTTTATTAATCTGATCAAAATGCTGGTCATTCCCTTAGTTGTCTTTGCGATTATTTCCGGAGCTGCCAATCTGGGAAATAGCCACAACACCGGGAAAATCGGAATTTCAACGATTGTTTATTTTGCCGTCACATCGGCATTGGCCGTAGCGCTAGCGCTGGTGCTGGGAGCTTGGTTAAAACCAGGCGTCGGGATCGATATTCATACAGTTGAACATGTGTTCTCTAACCGTTATGCCGATAAAGGTAATATCGCCGGATTCTGGGATACCGTCACTGGGATGATCCCAACCAACATTATTTCATCCATGAACAACGCCAACATCATCCAGATCTTGGTCTTTTGTTTGTTTTTCGGCATTGGCCTGTCTCGGTTAGAAAAATCACGCCGTGAACCACTGGTCAAAGGGATCGAAGCCGTTGTTGATGTGTTAGTCTGGATGATCAACAAAGTGATGTTAGTTGCCCCTATTGGGGTGTTCGGCTTAATGTCTGAATCCATCGGCACCTTTGGTTTCAGCGCGCTGAGCGTCGTCATCAAACTGTTCTTGGTCTTCGTGTTAGGGATCGCGATTTTCGCCTTCATTGTTTACCCACTAATGGTGCAGTGTCTTAGTAAGACCTCAGCTCTCACCTTTATCAAAGCCATGAAAAAACCACAAATCGTGGCGCTATCCACCGCCTCATCCATGGCAACGCTGCCCGTCAACATGGATACGGCTGAAAACGAACTAGGTGTTTCTAAAGGCACCACTTCATTTGTACTGCCTTTGGGAGCCACCATTAATATGACTGGTGGCGCCATCTACTACGGTTTAGTCGCCATGTTCTTTGCGCAGTTGTTCCACATCGAACTATCCACCGGGGCCTATATTGCCATTATTGCCACATCGACTATCGGTGCCGTCGGTCAGGCCGGTGTCCCGGGACCAACATTTCTGGTCGTCGCCGTATTACTGTCCGCCGGGATCCCAATCGAAGGTCTCCCGTTGTTATTTGCACTGGATCGTATTTTTGACATGATCCGGACCGCGTTGAACATCACTGGGGATACCGCCGTCGCTCTGATTGTCGATGCATTGGCAACCGAAACAGCAACCAGCCGGGAAAATCGCGCTGCCTCACTGTCATCAATTGAAGATTAATCGCACGAATCAAAAAGGCGCCATAAACTGGCGCCTTTTTAGCTCCGGTTGCAATATTCACAACCAGTTTGAAGTTTCTATCCCGCTTACAGATCGGCAAACCCTAGCACATCTTCCATGGAATACAGGCCCGTATCTTTATCATTCAACCAAACGCTGGCACGAACAGCACCTTTAGCGAAAGTCATTCGACTGGAGGCTTTATGAGTAATTTCAACCCGTTCTCCAATATCAGCAAACATCGCGGTATGTTCGCCCACCAAGTCACCGGCTCGAATCGTAGAAAAACCAATTGTTTTACGATCTCGTTCGCCCGTATGTCCTTCACGACCGTAGACCGCGACTTCTTTCAGATCCCGGCCCAATGTGTCCGCAATCACTTCGCCCATGGCCAAGGCTGTGCCCGATGGCGCATCCACTTTATGGCGATGATGACCTTCGATAATCTCAATATCGGTATAATCACCCATCACTTTCGCCGCCATTTTCAGTAATTGCAGCATCAAATTCACCCCAATACTCATATTGGGAGCCATCACAATGCTGATACTTTGGCAGGCTTCAGCGATCTGCTGTTTCTGCTCATCACTAAATCCGGTTGTTCCAATCACCATTTTTTTGTGATTGGCTTTAGCCCATTCCAGATTCGCCATCGAAACTTCCGGACGAGTGAAATCAATCAGGACATCGATATCATCGGTCACCGCATCCAAATTATCGACAATGGCAATCCCCTGTTTACCAATCCCGGCTAATTCTCCGGCATCTAAACCAATCAGATCTGATCCCGGGCGTTCGATTGCGCCACCAAGCGTGGTATTTTCATGTTCCAGCACAGCTTCCTGTAACACTTTACCCATTCGGCCATTACAGCCCACAATCGCAATGCGCACTTGCGCCATATTTTTCTCCTTTCATCAGAATGGTTAGCGCCAACGAAACCGCCACGCCCCAATTCCTAAACAAACGATGGTAAAGACCAGCACATATAAGAGTCCCAGCCAATCACTTAATTGCATCCCGCCATACAACATCTCTTGTCGTGCAGCCCGGATTACCTGTGTTAAAGGCAGCAGATCGGCTAACCACTTCAGCCAGTGTGGTGCACCTTCTAACGAAAACCACACCTGTGACAAAAACATCATGGGCCATGAGATTAAATTCACCAGTCCGGAGGTTAATTCTTCACTCTGACTACGGCAAGCGATGAGCAGCCCCAAACTGATCATCGACGCGGCCCCTAGAACAAAGATACCAAACAGTAACACAACGTTGCCACGCATGGTCAAGTGCAGTATCAGACTACACACAACAAATAACACACACGTGATCCCCATAATCAACAGCAGTCGGGACAGTACCTGTGCAATCAGAAATTCAATTGGCCGAACCGGCGTGGCACTCAGCCGTTTCAGCACTCCGTTTTTGCGATACCGGACAATGGCATAACCCACGCCCCAAAGACCGGAAAACATCACATTCATGCCTAAAACTCCCGGCAAAAACCAATCGACATACGGGATAGGCGCTGCCGATAGCTGCGCTTTGTGAAGTTGCAGCGGTACCACGGCTTTGAGCATTTTTTCAGCCATAAAACTAGAAGGCGATTTAGGATTCATCCAGTATTTCTGCTGCGCCGGAGCCACCACCAGATCCAACTGATGCCGGACCAAATGCGACTGGGCTTGTGCCAGATCTGGATAATGACTGAAACTTAAGTAGGGTGTTTCCCACAGCGCCTTCCAGCCCGGTTCAGTTGCAGCCGCCGCTGGGCTATCAATGATACCGATATGATACTGGACATTACCCCGTCCGGAAAAAAATAGTGAAAAACCTACTAATAATGCAATTGGAAAAACTAGGTTCCACGTCAAAGAACTCCGATCCCGAATCGACTCCAGATTACGAGCATGAAAAATAGCCCAAATACGCTGGAACATGCTAACTCCTTAAACTATGACCGGTCAGGGTTAAAAAAAGATCATCCAGATTAGGGCGCTGAACTTGGATCTCAGCCTGAGATAACCCCACGGCTTTCAGTTGTTCAACCTGCTGATCAACCGTTTCACTTTTCCAGCGACACCAGCCATAACGAGTCTCAGATTGAATATTGAGCTTTTCCAAAAGCGGCTGATAGAGCTCACTGACACTTAAATACGTTCCGGGAATATACTGATCCAATAATGATTTAGGGGTATCTAACGCAATCAACTGCCCCCGGTCGAGGATCCCAATCTCATCACATAGATAGTGTGCTTCATCCATATAATGCGTCGTCAGTAACACTGTTTTACCAGACGCTTTAATCGATTCCACCAGCGACCAAAAATTCATTCGCGCCTGTGGATCTAAGCCCGTTGTCGGCTCATCCAAAAATAAAATATCCGGGTTATTGATCAAAGCAATGGCTAGCAGCAGCCGTTGCCGCTGGCCTCCAGAAAGCTGCTTGGTATTACGATCCACAAATTCCGTCAGGGCGCACGATTCTAGCAGGAAATCAATGGACTGTGGCTTCACATATAGTCGTGAAAAAAGTTGCAGGACTTCCCGGACATTCAGGTGATCCTGTAATGCCGTATTTTGAAACTGGATCCCGATGGCTTGTCGATAAGACTTTCCGCGAGGTTGTCCCTGAAACAAAATGTCACCACTATCGGCTTCCAAAACACCTTCCAGAATCTCAATGGTGGTCGTTTTTCCCGCCCCATTTGGACCTAACAAGCCAAAACACTGACCTTTTTTCAGGCTAAAATCGATGTGATCAACGGCGACTTTATCCTGATAAAACTTGGTTAACTGACGCACTTCTAAAATATCAGTCATACTCCTGCCTTGCTTTCCTTTTGAAGACGATCAGGATACCAGATGTTGCAAATATTAGGAGCGATTGTTGAGAGGATTGCCACGAGAGAATACATATAGACCACATCCGGGAGCCGTCATGACGGGAGTCGTCCACCAAGCTCGATCAAAAAAGCGAGCCGAAGCCCGCTTACATAATCAACACGGCGGATGATAGTTACATCACGCCTAATAATTCAACTTCAAAAATCAAAGCAGAGTAAGGTGCAATCGCAGCCCCGGCACCCTGAGCGCCATACGCTAGTTCCTGTGGAATATAAAGTTTCCACTTGTCCCCTACTTTCATATTCTGCAATGCTTCAGTCCAACCTTTGATCACTCCATTGACTGGAAATTCAATCGGTTGGCCCCGCTGTACGGAACTATCAAATACCGTACCATCAACCAATGTCCCATGATAATGGACTCGCACTTTATCCGTCGCCCCTGGCGTTGCACCATCACCGGCAGCGATAACTTCATACTGAAGGCCGGTCTCAGTCACATTAACTTCAGGACGTTCAGCATTGGTTTTCAAAAACTGCTCACCAGCATCTTTGTTTCCTTTATGCTGTTCAGCCTGTTTGGCTTCCATTCTAGCTGTAATCTGCTGAAATGCCGCTGCGATAAGAGATTCATCAACGGCTGTTGCTTGACCTGTCATCACATCGCGGATACCACTGAGCATTGCTTCAATGTCCAAACCATCAAAAGCAGCTTGTTTGATCTGATCACCAATCTGCCGGCCATAACCATAACTTGCCTGGGCTTCAACACTGTTGTATTGCTCGCTCATGAAGATTTCCTTTTGTCGTTCTGAATAAAGCTTTAAGCCTAACAAAGTTTGACAACAATTGCTTCTCTTCCTAGGAACATTGAACCTTTGTGATTAAATTTTATTCAATTCGATAACATTCCCCGGATTCCGCAAGCTCCATCCGGGCTACACAGATCACATGAGATTTGACTCGTAGCCGGGGCATCAGGATGACATCCGCCGATAATATTTACCCCGTAGCCCGGCAACAGCGTAGTGGATACCGGGGACATTCGGACGACATCCATCGATAAAATTTATCCCGTAGCCCGGCAACAGCGTAGCGGATGCCGGGGGCATTCGGACGACATCCGCCGATAAAATTTACCCCGTAGCCCGGCAACAGCATAGCGGATGCCGGGAGCATCAGGATGACATCCGCCGATAATATTTACCCCATAGCCCGGCAACAGCGTAGTGGATACCGGGGACATTCGGATGACATCCATCGATAATATTTATCCCGTAGCCCGGCAACAGCGCAGCGGATACCGGGGACATTCGGACGACATAGGCCAATAAAATTTACCGCGTAGCCCGGCAACAGCGTAGCGGATGCCGGGGGCATTCGGACGACATCCATCGATAAAATTTATCCCGTAGCCCGGCAATAGCGTAGCGGATGCCGGGAGCATCAGGATGACATCCGCCGATAATATTTACCCCGTAGCCCGGCAATAGCGGAGCGGATGCCGGGGTCACCGCACATCAATGGCCTTCGCCAATTTCAACCGATGATCCGCTGACCACACCCCGGATTGCGCAAGCTTCATCCGGGCTACACAGATCAAATAAGGCTTGGGTCGTAGCCCGGCAATAGCGTAGCGGATGCCGGGGGCATCACACATCGATGCCCTTCGTCAATTCCCACCAATGATCCACCCGCCACGTCCCGGATTCCGCAAGCTCCATCCGGGCTACACAGATCAAATGAGGTTTGGCTCGTAGCCGGGGCATTTGGATGACATAGGTTGATGAATTTTATTGCGTCGCCCATAAAAAACGCGCCGTTAGAGGCGCGTTTCTATAAACTGAGACAAGACTAAATTAACGGGTCAAATCATCAAAGAACTTCTTTACACCGTCAAGGAAGCCTTCCGAGCGAGGCTTATGCTTCTTACTCGATTTACCACCGGAACCGCCTAAAGATTCTTCAAGCTGGCGCAATAGATCTTTTTGCTGTTCATTCAAACTAACCGGTGTTTCCACAACCACTTTACAAATCAAATCACCAATGCTGCTGGAGCGAACCGATTGCACACCTTTTCCGCGAATACGGAGCATCCGTCCGGTCTGCGTTTCTGTAGGCACTTTCAATTTGACTCGGCCATCAATGGTCGGAACTTCAATTTCACCGCCCAATGCCGCCTGAGTAAAACTAATCGGCACTTCGCAATACAGGTTATTTTCATCACGGGTGAAAATAGGATGTTCTTTCACATGGACCTGAACATACAAATCACCCGCAGGAGCACCATGTTCCCCGGCTTCACCTTCACCGGTCAGGCGAATCCGATCCCCGGTATCAACCCCAGCTGGAATTTTAACCGACAATTTTTTGCTGCGTTCATAACGGCCTTCACCATGACATTTGTTACATGGATCGCTGATGATCTGACCACGACCATGACAGGTCGGACAAACCTGCTGCACGGCAAAAAATCCCTGCCGCATCTGGACTTGCCCCTGACCATGACAGGTCGGACAAGTTTTCGGCTGCGATCCGGGTTTAGCACCACTGCCGTTACACTGTTCACAATGCACCAGCGTTGGAACATGGATCTCTTTAGAAACACCGCGAACCGCTTCTTCAAGCGTCAGTTCCATATTGTAACGCAGATCAGAACCACGTTGAGGAGCCCGGCTACCACCGCGACGGCCACCACCGAAGATGTCACCGAATACATCGCCGAAAATATCACCAAAATCAGCACCGCCACCAAAGCCGCCCTGACTTGCGCCCCGATTAGGATCAACACCCGCATGGCCATATTGATCATAAGCGGCACGTTTTTGTGAATCGCTCAAAACTTCATAAGCTTCTTTCACTTCTTTAAATTTATCTTCCAGCGCTTTATCACCTTTGGTTCGGTCAGGGTGATACTTCATCGCCATCCGTTTATAGGCTTTTTTGATGTCCCGGTCACCGGCATCGCGGCTTACACCGAGTACTTCGTAATAATCTCGTTTCGACATAGTGATGTGACTGCTTAGGTCTATTCAAACGCAAACGGGCGCTGTAGAGTACAACGCCCGCATTCATTGGAGAGTAATAAAAGTCAGGCGATATTATTTTTTATCGTCATTAACTTCTTCAAACTCAGCGTCAACAACATCATCGCCACTTGCTTTTTGTTGTTTACCAGCTTCTTCACCACCTTGAGCGGCTTGAGCTTTCTGCTGAGCAATCTCCATTAATTTCTGAGATGCTTCAACTAATGCCTGAACTTTAGCATCGATTTCGGCTTTATCTTCACCACGAGCGGCACTTTCCAAAGCGCTTACTGCGGTTTCGATTTTCGATTTATCGTCGCCACCTAATGCATCGCCCGCTTCTTCGATTTGTTTACGAGTACTGTGAACCAATGCATCTGCTTGGTTACGAGCACTCACTAACTCTTCGAATTTTTTATCGTCGTCTGCATGTGCTTCGGCATCAGAAACCATTTTACTGATTTCATCATCAGACAAACCAGAAGAAGCGTGAATGGTAATCTGCTGTTCTTTACCGGTGTCTTTATCTTTAGCAGACACATGTAAAATACCATCGGCATCCACATCAAAAGTCACTTCAATCTGTGGTACGCCACGAGGTGCCGGGCGGATCCCTTCCAGATTAAACTGCCCCAGTGATTTGTTATCTGCTGAACGTTTCCGTTCACCCTGCAATACGTGCACGGTAACTGCACTTTGGTTATCATCAGCAGTTGAGAAAACCTGCGACTGTTTAGTCGGAATGGTGGTGTTTTTATCGATAACTTTGGTCATCACACCGCCCATTGTTTCAATACCCAGAGACAATGGAGTCACATCCAACAACAGTACGTCTGTTTTTTCACCTGAAAGTACACCACCTTGAATCGCAGCGCCCATCGCAACAGCTTCATCAGGGTTCACATCTTTACGAGGTGCTTTGCCGAAGAATTCAGTCACGGCTTTCTGTACCAGTGGCATACGAGTCTGACCACCGACCAGAATCACTTCATCCACTTCAGAAACAGACAAGTCTGCATCCTGCAACGCGATACGCATCGGATCTAATGATTTCTGCACCAAGTCTTCAACCAAAGATTCCAATTTAGCGCGAGTCACTTTGATATTTAAGTGTTTCGGACCGGTTGCATCGGCAGTGATGTAAGGCAAGTTCACATCAGTCTGCTGTGCTGAAGACAACTCGATTTTGGCTTTTTCAGCAGCATCTTTTAAACGCTGCATTGCCAATGGATCGTTGCGCAGATCAACACCTTGTTCTTTGTTGAATTCTTCAACCAGATAATTAATCATCCGGTTATCGAAGTCTTCACCACCTAAGTGAGTATCACCATTGGTTGCCAGTACTTCGAAAGTTTTTTCACCGTCGACTTCGTCGATTTCGATGATTGAGATATCGAATGTACCCCCACCCAAGTCGTATACAGCAACAGTCGTGTCACCTTTCACACTATCAACGCCATATGCAAATGCAGCAGCCGTTGGTTCGTTGATGATACGTTTGACATCCAGACCGGCAATTTTACCGGCGTCTTTAGTCGCCTGACGCTGGGAATCGTTGAAGTAAGCCGGTACGGTAATCACCGCTTCAGTTACTTTCTCACCCAGATAGTCTTCAGCTGTTTTTTTCATTTTTTTCAAAACTTCAGCTGAAATCTGTGGTGGTGCTTTTTGTTCACCTTTCACAGAGACCCAAGCATCACCATTATCTGCATTGACGATGTCAAATGGCATGATTTTAATATCACGCTGAACTTCGTCATCACCGAAACGACGGCCAATCAAACGTTTGATTGCAAACAAAGTGTTTTTAGGGTTGGTAATCGCCTGACGTTTCGCCGGTTGACCAACCAGAGTTTCACCATCATCGGTATACGCGATGATAGAAGGAGTAGTCCGATCGCCTTCAGCATTTTCAATTACTTTTGGTCGATCGCCATCTAAGATAGCGACACATGAGTTGGTTGTTCCCAGGTCGATACCAATAATTTTACCCATATTGATGTCTCCAGATTCTGTATTCTGTACGTATTTAAGCTTTGCCAGTTAAGATGGGGCCCGGATTTACCTTTTCAAGGGAAAAAACAAAAATTTTTCATCTTTATTTTATTTTTTGGGTAAAACCACGGGGCGATAGCTGGTATAAATGCACTATCACACCCTTATATTTAAAATCTATCTAATTGAATTTAATAACTTTAATCCAAAATAAACTTCAACAATTTCTGAGAATAAAAACTGATAAATAAAATCATCCTTTTCTATCATCACTCAGGAACGTATAGAGATATGCCATCTTTAAATCACATCTCAAAGCAGAAGAAACCGTTTAAAATCCGCATTCCCACATAACTCAAAGCAAAGCGACTGACGCGGTCAACTTACCCGAGATGATTCACTTCACTTGAACGTCATTCAGGCATCACAGCCTTCAGTTCACACGATTGCAGTTAAGAGAGTTTGATCTGCAGTTCAGGGCTGTGTTCGTTGACCGTCACATGTAAGTCTCGGAGCAGACCATCTTTAATGGAATACACACAGCCATGTACCGCTAACTTTTGCCCCCGACGCCAGGCATCCCGAACAATGGTGGTGTTACACACATTTGCGACCTGTTCAATGACATTCAATTCGCACAGTTTATCGTAACGCTGATGCATATCCGTGATGGCATCTAATTCACCACGATGCAGCCGGTAAACATCTCGAATATGACGCAACCAGTTATCAATCAAGCCCATCTCACTTCCATCAACCGCAGCCTTTACCCCGCCACAGCCATAATGACCCGTGATTAAAATATGTTTCACTTGTAAAACTTCAACGGCAAACTGAATGACCGACAAACAGTTCAGATCGGTATGTACCACCACATTGGCAATATTTCGGTGTACGAAAACTTCGCCGGGCATCAATCCCATAATCTGATTCGCCGGAACCCGGCTATCAGAGCACCCAATCCAAAGATATTCGGGTGTTTGCTGATCGACTAATTGCTCAAAAAAATCTGGCTGCTCTTTTTTAATCGCTTCAGCCCATTGCACATTGTTTGAAAAAATTCGTGATAAATCACTCATGATAAATCCATCGACTAGCGGAACGCATCCATGCGAATACATTCCATATAAATACATCTATCTAGTAGCTAGAGTCTTGATAACTAACCGATAAAAAGCAACTTTGCTCCAATCGGTTGAGTATCCAGCATACATGATCATTTAAAAACTAAAAACATGCATTTATGCGTCTACTGCAAAAAACGAATTTAACAAATCGAATATGCAATCAAATGAAGAGTTTTAACTTTTATATTTATAATTTTCGAAAAATTTAGCTACAGAAAATTAAATTCAGATAAATGAGTTTTCCCTCGTTTAGATAAGAACTTGAGCAATTTTTCTGCCTTGGTACTCACCAAACGCTCCGGAGGAAATCCCACATGCTCTAAAATGGCCAAGCATTCCTTAAACTGCCCAACGGTATAACAAATATGCGAATCACTCCCAAGCGTAATATAAGCACCAAAATCCCGAGCCGCTTCTGCAATTGCGGTACAATTCGATTCACTTCCCCGCCGGGAACTGATAAATGACGAATTGTTCAGTTCAATTAAGACCTGATGTTGGGCAGCCGCCTGAACTACGGCATTAATATCAATCGGGAAATTAGGGTTACCGGGATGCCCGATAATATCGACTTTGCCACTGGCGATCACACGTTCCAAAGTTTGGGTGTGAACCGCACTGTTACTGGGTGCAAAAACCGGTTCATGAAAGCTGCCGATGACAATATCCAGCATGTTTAAATAGTCATCAGGAATATCGATATGGCCTTGTTCATCACAAATATTAGCTTCAACTCCCCGCAAAATACCCACACCTTCAATTTGGCGAGGCACCACTTTCAGGTTTCCAAAGTGCCAGATATGCGGTGCTCCCGGCATGGTCGGCGCGTGATCGGTCATTGCCATTAACCGGATCCCAGCCGCCTTAGCCGCTCGGGCATTTTCCTGTAACGTGCTATAGGCATGTCCACTACTGACGGTGTGGGTATGGGTATCTGTTTCAATTAACATCTGACATCCTTTATTCAATTTAAATTTTAAGACTGGCTTCTTCTTCAAAAGCAGAACGGGGGCTACATACATCTATTATGGCTCTGCAATACGTGAGATAGAACAACTTCAGCTCAACATTTAATGAGGGTCATGATTTGCATCATCGACTAAAAAATTATCCAACGGCAGTTCTGTTTGTTCTACTGAGGGTCGTTCAGGTTGATGATTCTTAAGCTGAGCTCGCAGATAACGAACTTTACGATTATGTGCAAGTCGTATGACATTTCGTTGTTGGTCAGGGGAAAGTTTACTCCAGGCAAAGCGCTCTTCTCGGGTGCGAAAACACCCGCGACACAGGCCTTTTTCATTCATCTCACAGATCCCCAGGCACGGACTCTGGAGGGGGAATATTTCAAGCTGCTGCATACCGTATAAATTAGCTCAAAAATCAACCGATATAAAGCACAGAATGCAGATGAATGCCGAGAGTGGTGCCGATTTAAATCGACGTCACTCCCGGATGAATCCATTATTTTTTAAACAAGGTTTGAGCTGAATGCGGGGCACAGCGATAATAAGGCAACGCTGGTTGTATCGAAGCACCTAAAGCAGCGGCTGCATGCCAAGGCCAGCGAGGATCATATAAAATGCCACGAGCCAGAGCGATTGCGTCGGCTTGGCCGGATAACAATACCGATTCGGCATGCTCCGGTTCCGTGATGAGTCCCACACCAATCACGGGCATTTTCACAGCGGCTTTAACTTTCTCAGCCAGTGCCAACTGATAACCTGGCCCGATCGATATCTGCTGATATTCACTTAAACCACCGCTGGAAACATGAATGAATGAACAACCTCGAGCATCCAAAGCTTTCGCCAACTCAATACTCTGCTCGATATCCCATCCCCGATCGACCCAATCTGAACCGGAAATCCGGATCCCCACCGGTTTTTCTTTCGGAAAAACACTGCGGATCCCATCAAACACTTCCAAAGTCAAACGCATCCGGTTCTCTAACGTCCCCCCATATTGATCATCACGCAGATTACTCAGTGGCGATAAGAACTGATGCAATAAATAGCCATGCGCCGCATGAATTTCAATTGCATCCAGCCCTAATTTAGCCGCACGCACCGCTGCATCCACAAATGAAGATTTGAGCGCTTCGATATCATCTAACGTCATCGTCTGCGGTGGATTATCATGATTGTGATAGGGAACGTCCGATGCCGAAATCGTCTGCCAGCCTAAATCGTGAGTCGGTGCAATCTGGGCCCCCGCATCACTATCCCACGGCTTAGAACAGGAGGCTTTGCGTCCGGCATGCGCCAGTTGGATCGCAATGGGCATATCACTATAGCGACGAATACTTTCCAAAACCCGGCCCATCGCCTGCTCGGTTAAATCATCCCATAGTCCGACATCCGCATAACTGATCCGCCCCCGGGGCTCAACGGCTGTTGCTTCAATAATCAGCATCCCCGCACCGGATTGCGCAAGCATCCCCAGATGCTGCTGATGCCAATCCGTCATCTTGCCATGCTCGGCCGAATACATACACATCGGTGCAATGATGATCCGGTTTTTCAATGTCAGCTTGTCAAGATCGAGTGACGTAAACAATTTAGCCACAATAAGTCTCCTCGCTTTTTTGAACGTGCATACAAGAATAACGACATCTTCGGATAAAATGCAACTGTTATATATCTCTATTAAAATATATCTAATCTCAAGCAAAATATATTTAAGGCTATATAAAACATATCTAAAATATAAATAAACTTAGCACTATGCCCACTTGCATAAAATAAAGAGTTTATTTTTCATTAAAAAGCATCATTATCAATAAGCGAATATATCTTTAGTATTTAATCCGCTTATTTTTAATGATGCATAACAAAAGTTTAAACTAAATCAATCGAATAATTTATTGGTTAATGCTCAATAATGGCTAATCCATTCCTTTTCACGTGAGAATGATATCGAGTACATTTCACAATAAAATATATCAAGTAATATGAATGATATTATTATGCTTATTGTTAATTAAACTAAAAAGTAATTCCAAACCGAGTAATAACCTGGAATTTTTCTCCTAATCCATAACGGCTATTCCGCTCCGGTGTTGCTGACGTACCATTAATATCTCGATAAATGACCACCGGAATGCCCAACGCAAGATTCATCTTATTATATTTAAAATGAATTCCCGGGGTGATAAACAGAGTCTGCCCACCCGTAGCATCATCAGTTACACCCGCATGCGTATCCCGATGTTTATCAATCCCATTGAGCTCTAACTCGAGATCAAAATGCCGATTTAACGCATAACCATACCCAAGATCATATTTAAACTGATTCCCCTGCTTCGAGCCGTGAGCACCATTATTAGCAATGGTATACATCATGTGGGCATCGACTCGGGAGCGACCAAACATTTTGGTCGCTCCAATTTCAAATTTAGGATCCCATGACCCCGTCCCCAGCTGTGCACTTGGGCCTAAATATTGATATCTCCGAGAGAAAGGCAGCCCGTTTTTACGTCCGGCTTCACCGGTAGGCAATTTTAATCCGGCTCCAATGGCCAAATTCAACCAGTCACCACCACGCTGAGTCATCAACGCATAGCGCCCCATCACAACCACATCACCCAATCCACTGTTACTATCGGTATCCCAGGGATGAGATAAATTACTGGGTTTGCGTTTTACTTCTTTTTTCCAATACGGGATCATCACCCGAGCTTCAACGTTCTTAAATAATCCGGCCTTGGCAGTGAATTGAAACAACTGATTAATACGATCGTATTTTCCACCATAGCTGCCATTTTGTTTCGTGTGTCCATGATAAAGGGCATCTTTATGAATGTAACGATACTTCACATTTGCCACAAATTTACCTGCCGGGAGCACCATCCCATTCGACATATTAACTAGCCCGATACTATGAATACCGCCGACCTTTTTTATTTTGGCTGAGGACAGCGAAAGCGCATGTTTATTATTTTTATAACTATCGGTCTGATTATTCACTAATGATGCGGCACCACTGCGATGAGTAAAAATTAGTAACACTAATATTACAATTAATCCATTAAATCGTTTCAAAATAGCTCCTTATATATAATATTGACCTCAATAAAAGCACCATCTAAAAACAACTAGCCTTAAAGCCAGCTGAAATATATTTTCAATAAGATCATCCCTATTGATGATTAATTTACATTCAATATTTATAAAAAAGAACTATTATTTTAAATTAACATATTTAATTACTCATCGTGGTAAGTCGATTCATTCATCCGTCATTCAATTTCTGAAATATTTTAAATACATTAAACACCATATAAAAAGAGCCAATAATCTAATCGTTAAATTAAGAAATAAACCATGACGGGCTTTACATGAATCCAGCCATTGAGCCAGAAGCCAAGGGGATTAACTTTTCGTGATAATTTTTGTAGCCATAAAAAAACGGCCCGCAGGCCGCTTTAGCAATAAACGCAATCCAGTTTCATGCAAATTAACTTTTAGCTTTGGCAATCATCACCATCGCCGGACGAATCAAACGGCCATTCAGTTCATAACCTTTTTGCATCACAGCCAGTACGGTATTTGGTGCAACCTCTTCGCTTTCTTGCATTCCCATAGCCTGATGTTTAGCTGGATCAAAAGCTTCACCTTGAGGATCCACCTCTTCAATCCCAAATTTAGCCACTGCACTTAAGAATGATTTCAAGGTCAGATCCACACCTTCGATCATCGGCTTGAGAATTTCCTGCTCCGGATCGGCAGCTTGCAGTGCTCGTTCCAGGTTATCAATCACCGGCAGCAATTCACCCGCAAATTTTTCCAGTGCAAAGCGGTGTGCTTTATCCACATCTTGCGCAGCGCGACGCCGAACATTTTCAACTTCGGCCTGAGCCCGAACCACCGCATCTTTTTGCGCATTGATCTGCTCGTTTGCCTTCGCTAACTGGCTTTCTAGCTCAGCGATCCGCTGGTTAGCTTCTTCCTGCGCATCATCTTTAGCAGCATCTTCAGCACTGATAAACTCGGCTTCCAACTGTGATTCTGGTGCTTGCGCATCCGCTTGAACGGCTTCCTGAGCCGCATCCTGAGATTCTACAGGTTGTTCAGTATGATTCTTTGGTTGCTCGCTATTCATGCGATACTCCGAAAAAGTTAGCCTAAATAATTCTTGAGGCTTATTATGGGGATGATATCGTGGGTTTCAACCCATAACTTCGTAAATCACCGTAACAGATGGTCAGAGTTTTTCTGAGCAAGCGATAACTTACTTTGTAAAAAACAACGCGTCATATGAAAAAAATCTTTCAAACAATTGGATTGATTGGCAAACCTAACCATGCCGGCGCCAATGAAACATTACATGTGCTTCTAAACTGGCTCCATGCGCAGGACTATCATCTGCTGGTCGAAAAACGAGTTGCCAAACAATTACCGGTCTGTTGCAGTGAAGTCGCTTCCATGCAAGAAATCGGAGAACGAGCCGATCTGGCGATCGTTGTCGGCGGAGACGGCAATATGTTAGGCGCTGCCCGTGAACTGTGTGGGCATGATGTAGCGGTTATTGGAGTCAACCGAGGCAATCTGGGGTTTTTAACTGACCTTCATCCCGATAATTTTAAAGAGCCCCTTACCGCAGTACTCAACGGTGAATTTATCACCGAACATCGTTTTTTACTGGATGCCCAGATTCTCCGCGAAGATCAATCTTTGGGCTTTCATAAAGCCATGAACGAAGTTGTCCTGCATCAGGGTAAAGTCGCTCATATGCTGGAATTTGAAGTTTACGTCGATCACAAATTTATGATCGGCCTGCGAGCCGACGGTCTGATCTTGGCAACGCCAACTGGCTCAACCGCCTATTCGCTGTCAGGTGGAGGCCCGATCCTGACGCCTGATCTAGACGCCATCGCGATGGTCCCGATGTACCCGCATACGCTGAGTACCCGACCGACCGTCCTCAATGGCCAATCCGAAATATGCATTAAAATTGCACCGCAAAATCGCTCCGATATGCTGATCAGTTGTGACAGCCATATTCCGATTAACGTCAACGCCGGCGATAAAATTATTATTCGCCAACATCCACAGCGGCTACGACTCATTCATCCAACCGATTACCGCTATTTTGAAGTCCTGCGGCAAAAACTGGGCTGGGGAAGTAAATTATTTTAAAGACTGGTTAAAATAGCAACACGAAAAACTTGCTCGCCGCCTAAAACAACTGTATATATATACACTATACCGTGGAGAGGATCCGAGCATGTTAACCCAATTAACCGTCCAGAATTTTGCTATCGTTCGTTTTCTTGAACTTGATATTGCCACAGGCATGACGACCATTACCGGAGAAACCGGGGCTGGGAAGTCCATTGCCATTGATGCTTTAGGATTATGTTTAGGTGATCGAGCCGAAGCTGCCATGGTCCGCCCCGGTGAAAAAAGAGCTGAAATTTCCGCTCGCTTTGATATTTGCCACAATCTGGCCGCCCAACAATGGTTAGCCGAAAATCAACTAGACGCCGAAGGCGAATGTATTCTGCGACGGGTGGTCACCCATGAAGGACGTTCCAAAGGTTATATCAACAGTACCCCCGTCCCGGTGAACCAAATGCGCCAGCTTGGCGCACGATTGGTGAGTATTCATGGGCAACATGCCCATCATGACCTACTCAAACCCGCACGACAACTGACTATTCTCGATGACTACGGGCATCATCAAAGTCTGCTGGAATCTGTTTCTAACCGTTACCAGCATTGGCAAACCCTATGCCATGAAAAAGATCGTATGCAGCAACAGCAGGCTGAACTTCAATCCCGCCGCCAATTACTGGAATATCAGGTTGAAGAACTAGATGAATTTAACCTGCAACCCGATGAATACCCCCAACTGGAACAACAACATAAACGGCTGGCAAATAGCTCTGAATTAATGGATAGCTGCCAACAACTGAGCCTGATGCTCACACAAGACGATGAAGTCAATGTGCTGGCCATACTGCAACAAAGCTGCAAAAAGCTCAGTGACTTGCTCGAATACGAACCGGAACTACAAACCGCTTACGATTTACTCCAGGAAGCAATGATCCAAGTGGAAGAATCCAGCCACCAGCTCAGCGCCACCGCCGATCACTTGGAACTGGATCCGGAGCAATTTGCCGAGTTGGAACAGCGCATGGGTACCGCACTGGATCTAGCCCGAAAACATCAAGTCAACGCCGAGCAGCTGCCGGAATTACACCAGCAACTAGCCGAAGAACTCCGCCAGCTAACCGCTGACGATGATCGGCTAGCGGGCATGGATGAACAAATTGCACAAAGCTGGCAACACTACTGCAACGAAGCCGATAAACTCAGTAAAAGCCGAGGACGTCAGGCACGACAATTAGGACAACTCATCGAGCAATCGATTAAAGCACTCAGCATGCCCAAAGCCAAATGCCAGTTCGAGATTAGCAGTGATCCTCAACATCCAACCCCCAAAGGCTGGGACAAAATTGAGTTGCTCGTCAGCACTAACCCCGGTCAGCCACTGCAACCGTTAACTAAAGTGGTCTCCGGAGGGGAACTCTCCCGAATTGGACTAGCGATTCAGGTGATCTGCGCCGAACATATCGCCGTACCAACCCTAATCTTCGATGAAGTCGATGTGGGGATCAGCGGCCCAACCGCCGCAGTTGTCGGTCACATGCTCAGAACACTGGGAAAAACCAATCAGGTCCTCTGTGTAACGCATCTGCCGCAAGTCGCCGGTAATGGCCACCAGCAGCTCCGAGTCAGTAAAAAACAGCAGAAACAAAGCACCGAAACCCTAATGCAGCCGCTAACTGGCGAGCAGCGTATTGAGGAATTAGCTCGACTACTGGCCGGAAACGAAATCACAGAAACCGCTTTGGCCAACGCCCGGGAACTGCTGGCGCATGATTAACTGCGATAATGACTAAAAGATGAACCCCATCCAACTTCCCCTTAGCAAGGGGAAGAGCCAACACCATGAGTTCTTTCATCCATAGGTAACAAACATATCCTTCCCTCCCTTTACCAAGGGGAAGGTCAGGGTGGGATCAGTTTCAACCACTGCCATATAAATGCATCATTCCTTCTCCTACCAAGAGAATGCCCGGGAACTGAACTGCTGGCGCATGATTAACTGCGATAATGACTAAAAGGTGAACCCCATCCAACTTCCCCTTAGCAAGGGGAAGAGCCAACACCATGAGCTCTTTCATCCATAGGTAACAAACATATCCTTCCCTCCCTTTACCAAGGGGAAGGTCAGACTGGGGGCAGTTTTAACCACTGCCATAAAAACATCATCCCCTCCCCTGCCAAGGGGAGGGTTAGGGTGGGGTGTACAGACCGGGGACATGGTTTACAAAATAAACTGGAGACATCGTTTACACACGTTAACACTCATAGTCGGA
>NZ_JBFNXK010000018.1:0-92535 GCF_046054165.1 Celerinatantimonas marina
GACCGTTTGAGGCGGTGTGCCGTGTCAGTGGTGGTGCATTATAGGGACCCCATTTTTTTGCGCAACCTTTTTTTCCCTTTTTTTTGAATTTGGTAAATCAAGCGCCTATTTATTGTTCATTAACTGTGAATTTGCTTCAATATTGTACAATACAGAGGCCGATTCCGGTATTTTGCCCTCCTGCTTAAGTTCACTATGAGAAGACTCTATACAGAACGGCTATTGGGTTCTAATTTTTAACGGGATATCGGATGACTCATGGTGAGGCTTCAGTTACCATAGCCGCCCTTTTCTTGACAAGTCACAATCATTCCCAGGAGTATTGCGTAAATGGTGTTTTCCCTCGGTCAGCGTTGGATCAGTGATTCAGAATCAGAACTTGGTTTAGGTACTGTTGTTGCTATAGAAAGTCGAATGGTAACGATATTATTCCCGGCTACCGGGGAGAATCGCCTGTATGCAATTGAGGAAGCCCCCGTCACGCGTGTCATATTCAATATAGGGGATGATATTATTCATGTTGACGACTGGCATATGACGGTCACCGACGTGAATGAGTCCGATGGACTGATTAATTATGTTGGCATCCGCCATGACACCCAAGAAAAAGCGACTATAAAGGAAGTTTTTCTAAGTCATTTTTTAAAATTCAACAAACCACAGGATCGACTATTTGCCGGTCAGATTGATCGCTTTGATCGGTTTGTCGTTCGCCATCAAGCTTTATGGCAACGCTATAATGCCCAATGCTCAAAGCTGCGCGGATTAATCGGTGGTAAAGTCAGCCTAATCGCTCACCAACTTTATATTGCTAAAGAAGTGGGACGTCGCTATGCCCCCCGAGTCATGCTGGCCGATGAGGTTGGTTTGGGGAAAACCATTGAAGCCGGTTTAATCATTCATCAGCAACTCATTGCTGGACTTGCTCAGCGCGTTTTAATTGTGGTTCCTGAGACACTGCAACATCAGTGGCTGGTTGAAATGCTACGACGTTTTAACTTTCCTTTTAGTTTATTTGATGAAGAACGCTGTGTTGAAGCATATGCTGATTCAGATAATCCATTTGATACCGCTCAACTCGTACTGTGCAGTCTCGATTTTTTACGCAGTAAACGACGCCGCTTTGAACAAGTTTGCGAAGCACAATGGGATCTATTGGTCGTCGATGAAGCCCACCATCTACAATGGGAAGACGGTAAACCCAGTCGCGCATTTCAGGTCGTTGAAGCACTCAGTGATGAAATCCCTGGCGTATTACTTCTGACCGCTACCCCAGATCAATTAGGTCATCACAGTCATTTTGCCCGACTGCGGTTACTCGATAAAGAACGTTTTCATGACTACGATACATTCTTGCAAGAAGAGCAACACTACCACCAGCTAGCAGAACTCGCGGCACCATTAATCGAGCAACAGCCACTAACATCAGAACAATTGCAACAGTTAACCTCTTTGAGTGGCATTCATCTACAGGCAGAGCTATCAGCAATTAACAGCGATAATTCAGACATCCGGCAACCGGCTCGCCAACAATTGTTTAATGAGTTGCTTGATTGTCACGGGACTGGCCGTGTCATGTTCCGGAATACACGAAATGCGGTTCCCGGGTTTAAAGCGCGCCGTCTGCACAGTTATCCACTTTCGCTCCCGGAACAATATAAAACGGCACTCAGAGTCCATCAGATGATGGGGGAAAGTCAAAATCTGGCACAACGCGCCCAGCAAGCGCTTTACCCCGAAGAACTGTATCAGTCACTCGAAGGGGGCGATAATATTCAATGGACCAAATACGATCCCCGCATTCAATGGTTAATCGATTTTCTATTAGCCAATAAGCAAGAAAAAGTTTTAGTCATCTGCGCTAATGCCACCACCGCACTTGCGATTGAAGAAGCCGCTCGTCTAGACGAAGGGATTCGAGGCACTGTTTTTCACGAAGGGATGAGCATTCTGGAACGCGATAAAGCGGGTGCCTATTTCGCACAAGAAGAAGCTGGAGCACAACTGATGGTTTGTTCTGAAATAGGCTCGGAAGGCCGGAACTTTCAGTTTTCCCATCATCTGGTTTTATTTGATCTGCCGATGAACCCCGATTTATTAGAGCAGCGAATTGGTCGTTTGGATCGAATTGGTCAACGCCATGAGGTTTCTATCCATATTCCTTATATTGAACATACGGCTCAGCAGCGCCTCATGAGCTGGTACCATCAGGGTTTGAATGCATTTGAATCACCCTGTGCAACCGGCAATGCCATCTATCAACAATTTGGCGATACACTGTTACAAGTCTTAGCTTCGGATGATGACGCACTACTGGAACAATTAATTACACAAACACAGGCCGTTCATCAACAATTAACAGCCGATATGGAAGCCGGTCGAGATCGTTTATTGGAAATGAACTCCAGCGGAGGACAACAGGCACTCGATTTGGTGACAGAAATAGCCGATCAAGAAAGCGATCCTTTATTCGTCAATCAAACTCTGCGGTTATTTGATGTTTTAGGAGTGCAACAAGATGATATTGGTGAACAAGTGATACTGCTCAAAGCCACCGAGCAAATGCTGGTTCCTTCGTTACCCGGACTGTCTAGTGAAGGCCAACTCATCACCTTTGACCGAGAACGAGCACTGCATCGTGATGAAGTCGCATTATTAACAGCGGATCATCCGCTATTTAACTCGGCATTAGATGCTATTTTAAGCTCAGAAACAGGGACGACGTCTGTAGCCCTGCTGAAAAATAATGCCCTGCCCGCTGGGAGCTTTTTCCTTGAAGGAATCTTCGTTATTGAAACATCTGCACCGCCACAATATCAGATAGGCCAATACCTCCCCGCAACCCCGGTTCGGGTCTTACTCGATAAAAATGGAAATAATCTTTCGGACAAAGTGAGTTTTGATACTTTTAATCAACAACTCAGTGCCATCAATCGACATATTGGCAGTAAGTTGGTGAATGCATCGCAAAATGCTATTCATCACCTACTCAGCCAAGCCACAACGATGGCTAAAACATCCATCGAAGCCATCGTGGAGCATGCCAAGCAACGCGCATCTCAACATCTAGGTCAAGAATTAAGTCGCCTTGAAGCACTTAAACAACGCAATCCAGCCATTCGTGAAGATGAACTCACCTTTTGGCACACTCAGGCGGTTGAAGTACAAAGCTATCTAGAAAAAGCGCAAATAAAATTAGATGCGCTGCGCTTTATCGTCGTTGCCCCTGCCCAATAACAGGATCCTGAGCCGGCCTTAAACCGGCTCACCACTAAACTATGACCGACTTTATTTATCAGCCACCTCAGCATCCTTATTTACCAATCATCTATCAAGATGATGATATTGCCGTTTTTAATAAACCCTCGGGACTACTCTCGGTTCCGGGACGAGAAAAAATCAACCGGGATAGCCTGGCCATCCGAGCCATGCGAGTATGGCCCGATATTCGGGTTGTCCACCGGCTAGACATGGCGACGTCCGGCTTAATCGTGATGGCGATGAATCGTGCAGCCCAAAGTCATCTCTCTCGACAGTTCCAGCAACGACAAACCCAAAAACGATATCTGGCGGAGGTCTGGGGTCTACTGTATCAAAAACAGGGTTCGGTTGATCTGCCGCTCCGATGTGACTGGCCCAACCGCCCACGACAGATGGTCGATCACCAATTGGGTAAAAAGGCGTTAACCCACTGGCAAGTCAAACAGTATCGAGAGTTAACCACAATTGTTGAGCTCAAACCCGTCACGGGGCGCTCCCATCAATTGCGCGTACATATGCAACAGTTAGGGCACCCCATTGTCGGTGATCAAATCTATGCCCCTAAAGATGTACTGGCATACACAAATCGATTACATTTACATGCGACTGAATTGGGCTTCTATCATCCACACACCAATGAATGGCTTGCATTCAAATGTGATGCGGCATTTGCCGAAGGTGTTTAATAAATTATAAAAATAGCCGACTATATAAATAAACATCTAGGGATCCTCTATGCACCGTATTTATCTGTCGGCTATTCTATTCATATTTTGCCTGAACCATCAGGCCGTAATGGCAGCCACATCCGAAGCCCATCCGTCATGGCCAGAATATACAGGTTATCGAGCGCTGGATGTAAATGGCAAAGTTCAGGATAGTCTGTGGCAAGAAGAACGTACTCCCCAAAAAACCGGAACGATCATATTACTTCCTAACTGGGGAGAGCGCCCAACCAATGCTGATTCAATGCAGCCATTACGTCAGACGTTACCCAACTGGGGCTGGCAAACCATCGCCATTGTCCCACCGGAGCCCCAACAACGTGCCTCCATACTCTCTGGACAAGATACTCAAGCGATCAGCACCTATCAACAACAGTTGTTGACCACACTTCAAGCGATTACTCAGGCTCAGGGTGAACCTTTCGGTTATCAGGTCGTCGTGGCGCAGGGAGTTATGGCCGCCTGGGTATTGCGGATCTACAATCAACAACAACTCCCCTTACCCAATGCTTTGGTTCTGATCAGCAGCTATTTTCCCAATCCATCCCTCAATGATCAGATTGCCCAACAGATTTCAGAATTAACCATACCGGTCTACGATATTTACTATCAACAAAGTAATCGCTGGAGTATTCAGGGCGCCCATGCTCGACTGATCGAAACCCAGCGTCGTCAAAAAAGTGATTACCGCCAAAGTGAGATTCTAAGTGCCCCCTATCTAGAAGATTCAGGACAATTGCTAGCCAAACAACTATATGGCTGGTTTAATGCGTTAGGTTGGTATTAATACAGGAGTGACATCATGGCCACAGTGGTCTGTTTAGAAAGAGACAGTTTAGGAGCACAATTTCAATTGCCTCCGCTATCGGCTCCTCATGAATGGCGGAATTATCCCACGACTCTTCCTGAACAAATCGTCGTTCGCTTACGCGATGCAGATATCGCCGTCGTCAATAAAATTATCTTAAATGAAAAAATATTAGCACAACTTCCAAAGTTAAAACTGATTGCAGTCTCCGCCACGGGTTTTAACAATATTGATGTTAGCGCAGCCAACCGCATGGGCATTCAAGTCTGTAATATTCAGAATTATGCGGGAATTGGCGTTGCAGAGCATATTTTTATGCTCATTTTAGCCTTAAGAAGGAACCTAATAAAATATCGCCAGAAAGTTCAAACTAATTACTGGCAACAATGTGGTCAGTTTTGCTTCACCGATTTTCCGATCGATAATTTACATGGGCAAACATTAGGCATCATCGGGGCAGGCGATCTGGGACAGCATGTGGCCAAACTAGCCCAAGCCTTCGGGATGAAGATCCAGTTTGCAGCCCGAGAAGGACAACCGGCTGACGGACATAAAGTGGAGTTTCAAAACGTTCTGCAAACTAGTGATATTCTTGTTGTCAGTTGCCCTCTGAACGAACAAACCCGTAATTTGATCGCCCGAGAACAATTTGCCCAAATGAAATCGAATGCATTACTCATTAATGCAGCCCGCGGAGGTATCGTCAATGAACAAGCCTTATTGGATGCCTTAACCGAACAGCAAATTGCTGGAGCCGGATTCGATGTCAGTGACAACGAGCCACCTAAAGAAGACTCGCCTCTGATGCAAGCGGCCCAACTAGATAATTGTATCCTGACGCCTCACATTGCCTGGGCGGCGACTGAAAGCCGTGAAACATTAATCGCCCAGCTTATCGAAAATATACAAGGATTTTTGGACGGACATCCTCGACACATCATTACGATCTAGGGGCTATGACTCGTTCATCATTAGATTTTGTTCAAATTAAACACATGTTGAACAAGATGCGCTCTGTGTCACTTCATGAGTGAAACGATAAGACACAATCAAGTTCAGCATGTTCTATATGAAAAGAATCATGGGGCACTTATCGCATCCCTCGTGCCTGCTTAATCATTTCATAGGCATGCTGAATTTCCTGTGCCTTCTGTTTAGCCACTTCTAACATTTCGGGAGGTAATCCTTTAGACATTAACTTATCTGGATGATGCTGATTCATCTGTCGGCGATATGCCTTTTTAACATCCTGATTGGATGCCGAAGCATTTATCTCCAACAGCTTATACGCATCATCTAAAGACTGATGCGCCGAACTTGAAGATGAGTTCTGGCGTTCGCCACCTGACCAATGACTTTGTGATTGACGCTGTTGCTGAAAACGATATTCGGCCTCCCAACGCGCAATCACCCGGTTCAGTTCTGACTGACTAAACCCAATAACAATCGCAATACGTTCCAGCATCTGCTGTTCTGCGACATCAATACGACCATCGGCAAAGACGCCATACATCTGCAACTCTAGGAACATTTGCAGTAAATCTTTACGTCCATGAACTAATGCAACCAAACGCCGTAACTCATCTTCTAAGGGATAATCCGCACGTTTTCCGTCTCGAAACGCATTCTGGGCCTGCTGTCGCGACTCCCCCTGTAACCCCATTCGATTCATCAGCTCAGAAGCGACCTGAATTTCAGATGAAGTCACCACACCTTTGGATTTTGCGATATGCCCCATCACGGCAAAGGTCGTTAAAAAGAATTGGTGATTCCCGCCAGCAGCAGTCGAACCAAATGAACCGAAACCGGTATTTTGTCCCAGAGCCTCGTCAATTTTATAACCAATTAATAACCCAATAATCGCGCCAAACCAGCCACCGAACATCAAACCGAGCAGGAAACCAATGACTTTTCCCCAAATACGCATTCAATTACCTTTAATTCTGTGTTTCTTGAGAGATGGGAACAGTGACCAATGGGTTATAGTGAACACCAAATGCACTTGACTATCCCACTTAGAGTGCAACAAATTGATTTAATTCACAACTCAAGGGACCAATTTATAGAATTATTGCTATAACCCCTGATCAGAAGATAGCCGCAGGCCTGAAATTCCAGTAAGATGAGAGTTAAAGTCCACGGTGATCCTGCCTAAGCGACCCAAACCTATAGACGGCAGTATGCCCATATTGAAGAGTATGATTCAAAGGATATGATTGATCACAAGTCCCTTTTCTTATGCTGTAGCACAGTTGCACTGTCATCGTTCAGCTTTACTGTACTAGCCGCTGATTCAGCCTCAGTCCCTTTATCGGTATTAGATGCTCGATGCTATGTCAAACCCCCAGCCCCGTTGGACACCCCTCCAACGGACAATAACAAACAGATTGCAGTCCGTTCTCAGCGAGCATCCGCGAAGCGAGGAGAGTCCGCTGAATTTGAACAGCAGGTGGCTGCCGCTCAGGGGAATCGACGCTTACATTCCGATAAGGCCGTTTTCAACCAGAAAGATCAGGTTTTCACCGCTGAAGGCCATGTCAAATACCAAGACCAGATCATGAATGTGCAAAGCCATCGCATTCAAGCCAATCTGAAATCAGATGCCACAACCATTGACGGGGCCAATTATCAATTTAACGGCCAAGCTGGGCGTGGGCAGGCTTCCAATCTGCATATGAATGCCGATCATTCAATGTCGATGAAGCATGCTTCATATACCGCATGTCCCCCTGGGGATGAAAGCTGGCGTATATCGGCCAGTAAAATTGATATAGATAAAAATCATGACTGGGCTGTGGCACACAATGCCATCTTCCGGGTTCATGAAGTCCCAGTATTGTATTTACCTTATTTTAGTTACCCTATTAGTGACAAACGTCAGACGGGGTTCTTATATCCCAGCGTGGGCTCTTCGTCCAATAAAGGGCTAGATATCAGTACTCCTTTTTATTGGAATATTGCCCCTAATTATGATCTGACTTTAACGCCGCGTTATATGGCCAAACGGGGACAAAAACTAAGTGGTAGTTTTCGGTATCTGGTTTTTGGACAGGAAGGCGAATTGGATTACGAAGATTTAGAAAATGATCAGCTCACCAACGAACGTCGCTATCTGTTTCACTGGCAAGACACCGGAGCCATCGGTGATCACTGGCGCATGAAAGGTGACTACACCCAAGTCAGTGATCCCAATTACTTTTCAGACGTCGGCAGTTTATATGGTCATGATGCTGACCAGTTGATCCAGCACGGTGAAGTCAACTATGAAGATCAGCACTGGAATGCCGGAATTATGGCCAATGATTATCAGATTTTAGGCAATACCGAAGATCCGCATAAAGTTTTGCCGGAACTGCATTTCGATGGTCGCTGGGATACCGGCCTAAGCACACTACAGTTTGCGATGAAAAGCCAACTAGTTCGCTTTACTCATAAAGATCCCAGTGAATATGTCGGTCAACGCTATCACTTTGAACCCAGTCTGATCCTACCTTTACGGGTCCCTGGTGGTTTTATCACCAGTCAGGTTTCGCTGATGCAAACCTATTATAATCAGGATACCAAAGGCTACACGCAGCTGAGCGACCATATCAACCGAACCCTCCCCAAATATCGAGTATTAGCCGGTCTTAATTTTGATCGAGAGCTGACGCTATTTGGAGATGACTACCTACAAACGGTTGAGCCTCGAGTCCAATATCTCTATATCCCGTATAAAAAACAAGATGATATTGGTATCTATGATACCACCGCATTAGAACAAGATTATTTTGGCATGTTCCGGGATAACCGTTATGGGGGACTGGATCGGATTGCCAATACTAGTCAGATCACGGCTGGGGCGACGACTCGTTTCTTAAATGCTCAAAATGAAGAAAAATTACGACTTTCCGTCGCTCAGATTTTTTACTTTAAGAAAAACCAAGTCAGCCTGAATAACAGCTACGATGACAATGAATTTGTGGATCAAAGTCGCTCTGCTTTAGCCGTTGAAGGTGATGTAAATATTTCTCATGACTGGTTCTTCCATTCCGGATTACAAGTCAGTAGTAGCGACAACCAGCTCAACAAAGCCAATGCCGCTTTAGAATGGAAGCCCGAAGAAAATAAACTGGCCCAGTTAAATTATCGTTATGGTGAACCCAATGGAACCTTACACGATAAAATCAATCAAATAGGTATGAAAATGAGCTGGCCATTGTTGCCTGCCGTTCATGTTGTCGGTAGTTATTATCGGGATCTATATCTAAGCCGCAGTATTGAATCGCTCTTAGGGTTTCAGTACGACTCATGCTGTTGGGCATTTCAGTTATCATTCCAACGGTCAATTTCAAGACATTATGATCGTTCAGGTGATATTGAAAGCGATGGACAAGTGGATAACTCCATTAACTTCCAGTTCCTGTTAAAAGGTATTGGTGCCACTGATAACACGGCTAATTATCGTAAAATGATGGATGCTGGACGCTTCCCCTATGGGCACCCATTTTATTTAAATGATTAATCGTAAGCTTTGCACCCCAGTGCAGGTAAAAACATTTAGGGATACAATGAAATTAATTTATCGGTTACGACTACTTCTGATTATATTGCTTTTCAGCCCATTAAGTTGGGCTAAACCGGTCTTGGTCGACCAAGCGATTGCGATTGTAAACAACGATATTATTACCCAAACCGATTATAATCGGCTTCTAGCCACTGTTAAAAAAAACGCAGCCGATAGCCACAACGCCCTTCCTGATGAAGCCACTATTCATCATCAACTCATGCAAAAATTGATTAATGATCAATTGGTGGTGCAGCAAGCCGAACGTTCGGGGGTTGAAATCAGTGATACTCAGTTAGAACAGACCATCGACAGTATTGTTCAAAGCTCAGGCAAATCTCGTGATGATTTTCTTCTGGGATTAAGGGGCGATAACTTAAGTTATGAGCAGTTCCGTCAGCAGGTCAAACGCCAACTCATCATTACTCAAACCATGCAAAGTGCAGTTCGACGTCGAGTCCATATTGATAAACCGACCATTGATGCTCTCGTCAAACGCATGGATAGCGAAACAGCCAAACGGATCCGCTATCACATCGGCCATATCATGATTAAGTTTGATGATCAGGAACCAGCCACTCAAACCCAGCAGAAAGTTGAACATATTTTTACTCAACTTCAGCAGGGGGCTGATTTTCAGAATTTAGCAATGGCTCAATCTCAAGGCCCTAAAGCGCTAACCGGTGGAGACTGGGGATGGATGACGCTTGATCAGATGCCGACTATTTTTGCCAAACAAATCCATGAACAAAACAAAGGCGTACTCATTGGACCATTCCGTTCTGATGCAGGTTACCATATTCTAAAAATCCTAGATGTTCAGGGATTACAAAAGGTTGAAACTCAGGAAGTCAAAGCTCGACATATTCTGATCAAAACTTCAATTATCACCAGTGATGCAAAAGCCAAGTCACTACTTGATAAAATCCGTCAAGATATTATCTCAGGTAAAGGGACCTTTGCTGATTATGCCCACCAATATTCACAAGATCCTGGTTCTGCGGTACAAGGTGGAGAGTTAGGATGGGCGGATCCAAGCACTTATGTTCCAGCCTTCAAAAAAGAAGTGTCTGAATTACCACTCCATCAGGTCAGTCAGCCTTTTCACAGCCAATATGGTTGGCACATTCTCGAAGTTGAGGATCGACGGACCACTAATATTACATCGCAGGCTAAACAACAGAAGGCATTTGAAGTTCTCTATCAACGGCAGTTTCAGGAACAATCCCAAAACTGGTTAGAGCAATTGAAACAACAGTCTTATATCCATATTGTTGCACCCAAATCTTAAGCAAAGATTATCTATAATGGTTTTCGGCTCGAACAGAGCCGAAAACCATATCCATCGAACCAACGCATTTGATTTCTAAATAAATTGATACGTTATCTCTTCTCTTAATCTATGAAATATTCTTGATGGCACAGAGAATAGATAGGTGATGGAATGTACATGGTATGGATGACTTAAATCAGTACAAAAGATAGATCAAAAATCGTAAACATGGAAAACAATGTATTTAAACCTACAATAAAGATCACCTTAAGATAACGGCTTCATGTACTATACCGTTCAGAATACAGACCTTGAAAGAATCACGCCATGCATGGTTTCCTAATAGGCCATGTATGAAATTATTTAAACACGTTAAGCATAGTGTCGAAAAACTATATGAGTCATAACTTTCATCAAGGGCACCAAGCCCGTAAACGTTTCGGTCAAAACTTCTTAAGTGATGATTATATTATCAGTCAAATCGTTTCAGCTATCTATCCTCAACCGGGAGAAACATTGGTTGAGATCGGTCCGGGGTTGGCTGCCCTCACTAAACCGGTGGCAGAACAATCTAGTCACCTAAACGTCATAGAATTAGATAGAGACCTAGCTGAACGCCTTCGTCAACGAACCGATCTGGCAGGAAAACTGACAATTTACGAAGCGGATGCGATGAAATTCGACTTCACTCAACTCCTTTCTGACAATGGCAAAAAATTGCGGGTATTTGGGAACCTTCCCTATAACATATCGACGCCCTTGATCTTTCATCTGCTGAGTTTTGCTGGACAAATTAGTGACATGCACTTTATGCTACAAAAAGAGGTTGTTCAACGCATGGCCGCCGGACCAGGAAGTAAAAGCTATGGGCGACTCAGTGTCATGACGCAATATCATTGTCAGGTCATCCCGGTTTTAGAAGTTCCCCCCGAATCATTTGAGCCCGCGCCCAAAGTCGATTCAGCCGTTGTTCGTCTGGAACCTTATGAACATGTACCTTATCCGGCTCACAATATTCAGGCTCTGGATAGAGTCTGCAAAGAGGCTTTTAACCGTCGTCGAAAAACAATTCGAAATGCGTTGGGTCAGTTATTTACGGCCGATCAATTAGAGCAGCTTGGTGTCGATGTGACCTTACGCCCCGAACAATTGTCTGTTGCCGATTATGTCAAATTAGCGAATGCATTTGAGCAACAAACGCTTCAGGGAGATCAGGAATGAGTTCTGCATCCACAACGATACAGATTGGTGTCGATACGGAATATTTAGAAGAACACTCATCCGATATGGATGACCAATATACCTTTGTATACACGATTACCATTACCAATCAGGGTGATACACCTCTCAAATTACTACGCCGACATTGGCTAATTACCGATGGCAATGGGCATCACAGTGAAGTTGAAGGCGAAGGCGTTGTGGGCAAGCAGCCAACCCTAAAACCTTACCAACCCTTTACCTATACCAGCAGCACGGTATTAAAAACGCCGGTTGGTATTATGGAAGGTCGCTATACGCTGGAAACTGAAGCCGGTGACCTTTTAAGCGCCCCTATCCCAGCCTTTCGGCTCGCTAAACCTAATAGTCTGCATTAATGATGAAACATTGTATTATTGGTGATGTACACGGTTGTTATGATGAACTCATGCAACTGATTGATATGGCTCAAGTAGATCTTTCTCATGAACAGCTCTGGTTTACGGGGGATCTCATTGGCCGAGGCAAACAACCTCTGGAAACGCTCCGCTTTATTCAGCATTTAGGCCATCGAGCCCAAGTCGTCCTCGGCAATCATGACCTTCACTTTCTAGCCGTTGCCAATGGTATCGCGCCAGTTAAAGCCAGAGACCATCTTGAGGCACTACTCAAAGCACCTGACCGAGAGGAATTATTTGAGTGGCTATGGCAACAACCGCTCCTCGCCCAGCTAGATACCGATACCGTGATGGTACATGCAGGTATTACCCCCCAATGGAGCCAAACCGAAGCCATTCTGCGAGCGCAGGAAATCAGTAACATTTTTGCTGATCGCCAAAATCGACACGAGTTATTAGCTCAAATGTATGGGGATACCCCTAATCGCTGGGATGAAACCCTAAGTGGCATGGATCGATATCGGTTTATTATTAATAGCTTTACCCGCATGCGTTGCTGTTATGCTGATCTAAGCCTAGATTTTCAATATAAAGAAGCGCCGGAACAGGCCCCCGATGGCTTAAAACCTTGGTTTGAGCTACGAAAAGACCGCGACAATATTATATTTGGCCACTGGGCTGCACTCATGGGGGCCGCTCCCCATGCCAACATCTATGCACTAGATACAGGCTGTATATGGGGAAATCAGCTGAGTTTGTTACGCTGGGAAACTAAAGAATTATGCCAAACGAGTTGTCCGGCTTATCGACGGTCTAACTGAACAAACTGATAGCGATAAGGATTTTGCTCATCTGGGAAACACTCCGTTTGTTGTGAGCAAATCCATAAATCCTCCTGATAGTCAGGAAAATAAGTATCGCCTGACACCTCCAGATCAATCAAAGTCAGATACAATCGCTGGGCTTTTAGCAAATAATGATGATAGAGTTGCCCGCCACCAATAATCATCAGCTCTGATGCCCCTTTCGCTTGCTCAAGTGCCAACACCTGATCGATATCACTCACAGCAACCGTTCCTGGAGCATTCCAAGTTAAATCGCGCGTCAGCACATAATTTCGCCGCTGGGGTAGCGGTCGGCCTATCGATTCGAAGGTTTTTCGGCCCATGAAAACCGGCTTATTCAAAGTAACCGATTTAAAATGTTTAAGATCAGCAGGAAGATGCCAAGGCATCTGATTTCCCTGGCCTATCACTCGGTGTTGTGCCATTGCGGCAATCATTGAAATCAACATGATTATTGGTTCCTTTTGAACGACAACGGCATAACAACTGCCCATGAGGTAAGTCACCACGACGATGACGCGAATGGACATGACCGATCACATCCGATTCCAAATCGAAAAATAAAATTAATTGACCCGGGATGCCGCCATATGCGCCAGTGCGATTAAGGCATCCTTATAAGGTCCAGCAGCTAAAGGCGTGAGTGCGGCAATGGCTTTATTCGCTTCTTCATCAGCGCGTTTACGACTATAAATTAAAGCTCCGGTCTGATGCATGAGCGATAACACCGCCGACAAATCACCTTGTCCATTGCCCTGTTCAATCGCATCACGAATTAACTGAGCATCATCACCAGAACTATGTCGCATGGCATACAATAATGGCAATGTGGCTTTACCCTCAGCGAGATCATCCCCAACATTTTTACCTGTTTGCGAACTATCTGCATCATAATCGAGGACATCATCCATAATTTGAAATGCAGTCCCCAAATATTTTCCATATTCAGCTAATGCAGATTCAATCACAGGCCCTTGCTCAGCCACTACGGCAGCCAAACGGGTTGTTGCTTCAAAAAGCTTCGCTGTTTTACTATAAATAACCGAAAAATAATCATCCTCAGTAATATCAGGATCATTACAATTCATCAGTTGTTGAACTTCACCTTCAGCAATCACATTCGTCGCTTCAGCCAGAATGCTCATGATCCTTAAACTTTCCAATTCGGTCATTAACTGAAAAGCCCGCGTATATAGGAAATCGCCAACCAATACACTAGCTGCATTTCCAAATCGCTCATTCGCGGTATCCTGACCGCGACGCTGTGCCGATTCATCCACAACATCATCATGCAAAAGGGTCGAGGTATGAATAAACTCAATAATCGCAGCAAGTTTAATATGTCGATCACCCTCATATCCTAACGCCCGACTCGCCAGAACAGCGAGCAACGGCCGCATCCGCTTACCACCGCTATTGACGATATACACAGCAATTTGGTTAATCAGTGCAACATCCGAACTCAACTGTTGATAAATCAATTGATTAACTGCGCTCATATCCTTCTTGGATAAAGCAAGAATAGCTTCTAGATCCATAAAATTCAGTCGTCATTAGTTATACGGCCAAACGGCCCATTTATAGTGCGAATCTTACACGAAAACCACTATTGACACAGCTTCCATAACATCTTTTTATTAGGGCTGAATATTTTTTAAACTTTTTAGAAGATTGGACTTGCCTGACGAGCGCAATTTGCGTAGAATTCGCGGCCATTGTTAAGATTTTAATGCACCTGTCGATTCAAATAAAAAATCAAGGTGCTAGCGGAGTTTGAATTATGTACGCGGTTATCCAAAGTGGTGGTAAACAGCACCGTGTTGCCGAAGGTCAAACCATTCGCCTGGAAAAGTTAGACGTAGAAACTGGCGCGACTGTCGAGTTTGATAACGTTTTAATGATTGCCAATGGCGATGATGTCAAAATCGGCGCGCCTTTCGTTGACGGCAGTAAAGTAACAGCTGAAGTTGTTTCTCATGGTCGTGGCGACAAAGTCAATATTGTGAAGTTTCGCCGTCGTAAACACTTTCGTAAACAAGCGGGTCACCGTCAATGGTTTACAGAAGTTCGTATTACCGGTATTAACGCTTAATCGAGGAGTTTAACTCATGGCACATAAAAAAGCTGGTGGTAGTACCCGTAACGGTCGCGACTCAGAAAGTAAACGCCTTGGCGTTAAACGTTTCGGTGGTGAATCTGTATTAGCGGGTAACATTATCGTTCGCCAACGTGGAACTCGTTTCCATGCGGGAAGCAACGTAGGTATCGGCAAAGATCACACTCTTTTCGCAACTGCGGAAGGTACAGTGAAATTTGAAGTGAAAGGTCCGCGTAACCGTAAATTCGTAAGCGTTGTGACTGAATAATCACTTAAATTGATTATCTAAAAAAGCCCCGCTCATTTAGCGGGGTTTTTTGTTTGTATACTATATATACAATATATAGATATCATTTCACAATAAAGCTAACCGTACTGGTGAATGAGAGAAACAGATGAAATTCGTAGATGAAGCAACAATTCGGGTTGAAGCTGGCGATGGTGGAAACGGCTGTATCAGTTTTCGCCGAGAAAAATATATCCCTAAGGGGGGACCAGACGGCGGTGACGGTGGCGATGGTGGCAGTGTATTTTTAGTCGCGGATGAAAACTTAAATACACTGATCGACTTTCGTTTTGAGCGCTTTCATCGGGCGACTCGAGGCGAAAATGGCCGTGGAGGTAACTGTACTGGTAAGCGAGGCACGGATCTGGAACTCAAAGTTCCGGTAGGAACCCGTGCAACCGACTCAGATACAGCAGAGGTCATTGGCGACCTCACTTCGCATGGGCAAAGGATTAAAGTCGCTCAGGGAGGGTTTCATGGCCTTGGGAACACTCGCTTTAAAAGTAGTGTCAACCGAGCACCTCGGAAAAAAACGGATGGAACTCCTGGAGAAATCCGTAGCCTCAATCTGGAGTTAATGCTATTAGCGGATGTAGGTTTACTAGGATTACCCAATGCCGGTAAATCAACGTTTATCCGAAGTGTCTCCGCTGCCAAACCCAAAGTAGCAGACTATCCATTTACGACACTCGTCCCTAATTTAGGTGTTGTTCGCCAATCCAGTCAACGAAGTTTTGTGATTGCTGATATTCCCGGGCTCATTGAAGGGGCTGCGGATGGTGCTGGACTGGGTATCCGTTTCTTGAAGCACTTAGAACGATGCCGGGTATTACTGCACTTTATCGACGTACTTCCAGCAGATGGTAGTGATCCTGCGGAAAACGCACAAACGATTATTGAAGAGCTCAGTGAATACAGCGAAAAATTAGCGAATAAACCTCGCTGGTTAATCTTCAACAAAACTGACCTGTTACTTGAAGATGAGCTAGAAGAAGTGATTCAAAAAGTAACGGCGGCTCTTGAACAAAGCGACCATGTTTTCTGTATTTCAGCAGTAAACCGAGAGGGGACTGCCGAGTTATGTCATCAATTGATGGACTTTATCGAATCACTCCCGGCAGACAAAACACAAGCTAAAGATAATCAACAAGTTGATTTTCAATGGGATGAGTACCATCAAGCAAAACTTGATGAAGCCAGATCCTATGAGGGTGAAGACGATGATGACTGGGATGACGATGATGATGATGGAACCGAAGTGATCTATGTCCGAGATTAGTCCAGCCATTAAATAAGTTATTTGTCACTGAGGAGCTTTAGCTCTTCAGTGCCTATCCTTCCCAGCTTTTCCATCAATGCTCAAAACTTTTATATCAAAGTCAATTTGATGAAAAATTATTTATCTTTTTATAAAGATTTAATTTTTCTTATTTCATAAAAGCTAAAAATAACTGTCATTATATTGAAACTTAATTCATAAAAATATATTTCATAAATAATAAATCTAAAATTTCCCTATCCCAATTATTCTAATTAAACACTCTAGCCAAATAAAATCACCTTTTTATATATTTAATTTAACTATTGCATGACACACATGATTTCATTAAAAAATAAAGCTAGTGTCATACTAAATTAATAAACCATTTCACTTCAATATTTCATATGAAATATTATTTAATCTTTTGTTTTTTATATTTTTTCTGTCACATAAATGACACAAGTAAATTTGATAATGCTTCCGTCTCCAGCCATGGTTACCCAACGACCATATTGGAGATTCATACAATAAATAAAGATGTATCAGAACGATATTAGGTCAAATTAATTGAATAGAAAATTCCAATAAAATTCTTATTGGATATTCATATCTAATAATGAGCCTAATACATCTTAAATCGGACTTTATGATGTGGCTAGAACAAGTGAAAAAGGAAAAATGATGGCCTTCAATAAACATGCTCTATCAGTACTCGTTGGTACCGTCTTAGGTATTTCAGCAATTCCATCTTATGCGGTTCAAATTAATACGCCTGAAGATATGCCAACAATTAATATTTACGGAAAAGTATTCGGAAATGTTCAAAGTGCTGATGACTCAGGTACCGATGGTGCTGAATCACAGATCAGTTCCGTTTCCAGCCGTTTTGGAGTCAAAGGAGATTACGGTTTAAACGATGATCTGAAACTGACCTATAAAATGGAATGGGGAGTTAACTTGGCTTCTCAGGACTCAGGCAGCAATAACAACATCACCGGCCGTAATCAGTATATTGGCGTCGCCGGTAATTTTGGTGAAGTCCGTATAGGTCGCCACGATACAGCCCTAAAAATGTCTCAAGGGAACGTCGATCAGTTTAATGATTTAGAAGGGGACATGAAATTTATGATGCGAGGTGAAAACCGCCTCGGAAACAACATCATGTACTTATCACCCAATGTCGCCGGTTTCCATTTAAATTTAAACATCGTCTCTGAGGATAACTCGGCACAGCAAGGCTATGATGGTACAGCCAGTGACCATAAAACAGGACTTAGCTCGGCAATCACCTGGGGCGACGAAGGGCTTAAAAAAACACCAGTTTATTTAGCTGCAGCTTATGACAACAAAGTTAACGGTTACGATGTATACCGTTTTACCGCTCAAACCAAACTCGGACCCGTTGTATTAGGCGGCGTTGTGAACAACCAAAAACATGTTGTTAAAACGGCCTCTAACTACGATGATAACTTTACATCCTATATGGTCAGCGCAGCCTACAATATTACTTCCGAATACGTTCTGAAAGCTCAGTATGAAGGTGGTAAGTATTCTAGCGATGATGTAAAACCCAAAATGTATAGCGTAGGTTTCGATTACAAATTCTCAAAACCCGCTAAATTATATCTGTATTATACGCATGCAGATTTAGACCAAACAACGACCAATATTGCCGGTAAAAATATTGATAATGCCAACTATTTCGGTGGTGGTTTGCAGGTTACTTTCTAATAGGCACATCTGTTATCGATACACCATTTTTCAACGCAGCCTCAGGGCTGCGTTTCTGCATGACACAACGACAAAAATAGCCTAAGAAGGCCTATCAAAACAGCAAAAGAAGAGGTGGAGTTGGCCGATAAGCCGGGTTTTGTCATGGACAATCATTCATCTAGGCTATCAGTCGCCCAATAGCTCAAGCAGCCTACCCGCCCCCAACGCGGGCCGCGCCGTACGGGGGCCTATTTGGCCTTGCTCCGGGTGGAGTTTACCGTGCCGTGAACAGTTACCTGCCACGCGGTGCGCTCTTACCGCACCCTTTCACCCTTACCTGTGCCTAACGGCCATCGGCGGTTTACTCTCTGTTGCACTAGTCGTGAACTCGCGCTCCCCAGGCGTTACCTGGCACCCTGCCCTATAGAGCCCGGACTTTCCTCCCCCTCGCCCGTCTGCCCGAAAGCACAACGACAAGGCAGCGATTGTCTGGCCAACTCCGCGGCGCAGCATAGGGGAAGCCAACCCCAGAGTCAAGTCTTCTTCAACTATAACCCCAATTCCAGCCCTAGTTTATACAAGATGTTTTTCTTTAGATGATAAATTTGAGCCGTCATCGCAGCTGCTTTTTTTAACGGCAATTCACTGCTGAGTAATTTCAGTGTTTCCATGGCTTCTGACGAAACCGCTTGTGGATCAGCTTGGTAACCTTGGATCATCAGCACCATTTCGCCTTTTTGCTGATTGGGATCGGCCAACATCCATTCTCGCATCTCTTGAGCTGGCAGAGCCGCAAACGTTTCAAAAGTTTTGGTCAGCTCCCGGGCCAACACCAAGTTTCGCTGAGCCCCCAATACTTCGATAATGTCATCCAAGGTATCCAGAATACGATGCGGCGATTCATAAAAGACTAGCGTGGCTGATTCATCCTGCAATTGTGAGAGCAACTGTTGTCGGGCCACCTTTTTAGGCGGGAAAAAACCTTCATAATGAAAGCGATCTGTGGGCAACCCGGCGGCGCTCAGAGCCGTAATCGCCGCACAAGCCCCCGGAACAGGGACCACCTGAATGTGAGCTTCCCGACACAGATGAACTAAACGATAGCCCGGATCATTAATCAGTGGTGTACCGGCATCCGAAACCAAAGCTAAATCCATACCAGATTGCAATTTTTCCAGCATGGATGCGGCTTTTTGCTGCTCATTATGATCATGAAATGCAACTGTCGCCGTAGCGATGTTATAATGACGCAATAAGCGCCCAGTATTTCGAGTATCTTCAGCACAGATTAAATCTACATTCTGTAAGACTTCGACTGCACGATAGGTCATATCGAATAAATTACCAATCGGAGTCGCGACAATATATAAAACACCTGATGAACTCATGAACTATTTACCTATAATTAACTTGCGCCCACTGTAATCAAAACAACCGATTGAAACAACGATTCCGCTCATGCGCTGGATTATTTATCCACACACTTTTAAAATATAAGTTTACGATTTATCAGTTATTTTAGGTAAGCTCAGGGACTCTTCATGAAAAAAACATTTTTAAGGCACTCGATTTATCTTGCATTAAGCCTGATATTACTGAGCGCTTGTAGCTCAAAGAGCCCGGCACCAACCCCCGTACCAGAGCATCCGCCACTTTTAACACAGTTCACGCAACACCCCCCAGCGGATTATCTGAAGCAAGCCTCAATGGCTCATAATGATACCCGTTTTGACTGGCAACTTTTAGCCGCCAAAGCTTATTTGCAGGGAGGACAGCTCAATGCAGGCCTACAATTGCTGCAAGAGCTGCAACCTCAGGCCCAAAAACCTTATCAACAAGCTGGATGGCAGCTAGTCCGTGCTTATGCATCGCAACTAGGCCAACATCCGGAACAAGCGTTGCAACAACTAAATTTTGACTCCCAGTGGACCCTTTCAGATCCCTATTGGAAAAATTATTACCAATTACGTGTCGATCTCGAAACCCAACTGAATCGCCCCATTGCTGCCGCAACCGATCGAGTTCAATTAGATCCTTTTTTAGATAGCTCACAAAAAGCCATAAACCAGCGAACTATATGGAAGCTACTCAAACCCATAGACAGCTTGCAACTACGCAGCTACCAACAACCAGGAAACGAACTACTGAATGGTTACTTGGAACTGGCAGCTATTAGCAATGAACCGGTTGCGACCCCTCAACAGTTATTAGCAAAACTCAATCAATGGCAGCTCAGCTACCCGAATCATCCTGCCATACAGTTTATCAAAGGGAAATTAAGCGGCGCGCTCAAAGCACCGCTCTACCATCCAGAGCGTATTGCGGTCTTGTTGCCACTATCAGGCCATTTTGCACAGAGTGGCCAAATGCTACGCGATGGAATATTAGCCGCCTATAATGATCAAGTAGCACAGGGACAAAGTATTCCTCAAATCACCTTCATCGATACCATGCAAAATTCGATGGCTGATATTGCCGCCCAGCTAACAACCTTGAAAAGTGAATTCATCATCGGTCCCCTACTTAAAACTAACATTGAGGCATTTAGTCAGTTAAAACAACCTCAACCTTGGTTAGCCTTAAACAATATTAATGATGGCCAAATTGCATCCGATCTCATGCAACCCGCCGCAGCCGTTGGCTCCTCCGAGCCAACAACAACCATTGAACCTCACTATAGTCTCTCCCTCGAACCCGAAACAGAAGCTCAACAAGCAGCGTTCGAACTCACTAAACAAGGCGAACATCATCCGCTATTATTACTACCCGACAACGAGCTGGGCCGACGTATCGCCAAGAGCTTCAGCGTTCAGTGGCAATCAACCCATGATGATACTCCAGATATCACTTACTATAAAAACCGAGATAGCCTTCAAGACGCAGTTCAACAAATGTTAAAAACCGATCAAAGCCAACAGCGGATCCGACAAATGAAGCAACTCTTGGGGCAAGATCTGGAAACAGAAGTTCGCTCTCGACGTGACGCCAATGCGGTGTATATCATTGCCGACAATATTACCAGTAAGCTCTTAATTCCATTTATTAATGTCACCATAAGTCCATTTGCGGAACCTTTAAAAATATTCGGAAGTTCTCGAACGCATCAGGTCGGGGTCAGTAACCAAGAATTAAATGGTATGATCATTAGCGAAATTCCATGGTTATTGGATCATACCAGTGCTAACGCCAAGCGCTTTCAAGATCTCTGGCCTCACGCGAGTGATTCCGATAAACGACTCTATGCATTGGGATATGATGCCTACCATATTATGCCAACATTAGCGCAAATGCGGGGATTCAGTGAGTATCATATTCAAGGATTAACGGGAATATTAAGTGTTGATGCGGATGGACAGGTTCAACGACAACTAGTCTGGAGTGAATATCGAGATGGCCAACTGGAGCCTATTTTCGAACAAACAGGCGACTAAGTCAGCCCCAAGCCGGCGAGAGATAGGCAATCTGGCTGAAACACAAGCCTGTCACTTTTTAAAAAAGAAAGGGATTCACATCATCGAGCGTAATTATTGCTGCCGGGGTGGCGAACTGGACATCATTGCGAAAGAGCAGGAAACCCTGATTTTCGTGGAAGTCCGGATGCGGAAAAACCGACAATACGGCGGAGCACTTATCAGTGTCACGCCCCAAAAACAACGCCACTTATATCATGCAGCCCAATGTTATTTACAACAAAAACAACTTAATCCCGCTCGATTATCCATTCGATTTGATATTATAGCGATTGAACATGACCCAGAGCAGATCCAATGGGTTAAAAACGCATTTGGGGAACCGCATGCAAGAGCGAATTAAAGAAATTTTTCGAGAAAGTATTCAGACTAAAATTGCCGCGGCAGAAGCGCTACCAGATAGTATCGAAAAGGGTGCCACTGTCATCGCCCACAGTCTGCTCAACGGTCATAAAATTCTGGCCTGTGGTAATGGCATTGCGGCCAGCCTGACTCATATACTGAGTTGCCAACTGGTCAACCGTTATGAGACCGAACGACCCAGTTTGCCCGCTATCTCGCTTTGCAGTGATATGCCGCTCATTAGTGCCATTGCGGATGACGGGGCACTGGATGATGTCTATGCCAAGCAGATTCGCGCTTTAGGTCAACAAGGTGATGTGCTGGTTGCCATTACCGACGATGGTAATGCCCGAAATCTCATTAAAGCTTTAGAAGCCGCCGTCAACCGAGATATGACCATTATTGTCTTATCGGGTAAAGATGGGGGAGAAATGGCTGGACTACTCAGCCAACAAGACGTTGAAATCAGAGTTCCATCGGATCAAAGTATCCGGATCTATGAAGTCCATTACCTGACTTTAAATAGCTTATGTGATCTTGTTGATCGTTTGTTATTTCCTCGTCAGGATAACTAAAAGGTAAACATCGATGCGTAAAAATTTAATGGCCGTTATTGTTTCGGCTTTGCTATTGCAAGGATGCGCAGCGGGTGTTGTCGCTGTAGGTGCTGGAGTCACGGCTGATACGGCCACAGATAACCGAACTCTCGGAACTCAACTTGATGATCAAACGTTAGATCTAAGGGTTACCCGAGCATTGGATGAAAATAAGGATATCTGGAAAGCCAGTAGTCTATCCGTCGTTGCTCAAGAAGGACAAGTGCTAATTATTGGTCAAACTCCAACCCCTGAAATGCGCCAACAAATCACCATGATTGCCAAAGGGGTTAAAGGTGCACAAAAAATACTTAATGAAGTGCGGTTAGGTCAGCCGGTTTCACTCACGACACGGAGTCAGGATAGTTGGATCACCACCAAAATTAAAACTCAGATCTATACTGACAAAACCATCCTGCCAGGCAAAATCAAAGTCATCACTGAAAATAGCGAAGTGTTTTTGATTGGCGTGGTCAATGCGAAACAGGCTAAATCAGCAGTGGATATTGCCCGCAAAACATCTGGGGTCACCCGAGTCGTTAAATTTTTCCGAATCGTGCCCAAATCAGATGCATAAACCCAAACAATATTCATCGAAAACATCATTAAAAACGGCTCATTCTTGAGCCGTTTTAATTGGGGCTATTTAATAACCCTCAGTGAAGGCTTACCTTTAGTCGGCGGGTTCTTCGGAGGCGTTGTATCCCCATCATCCGAATCATCTTCTCGCACGGATCGTAGCGCAGGCTCAGATGATGATAGATCCTGAGACTTATCATCATCATAATAAGGCTCTGGTTCAAACATCGTACCAGCACCATTTTCTCGCGCATAAATTGCTAATACCGCAGACATCGGCACATAGACCTGATGAGGAACGCCACTAAAACGGGCATTAAAGCTCACATCGTCCATTCCCATCTGAAACTGACCTACCGCAGTAGGCGAAATATTCAAGACAATTTGACCATTTTGCACAAACTGCTGCGGAACTTCTACATCAGGTCGCGTTGCATCAACAACTAAATGAGGCGTGAGCTGATTATCAAGTAACCAATCATAAAATGCCCGCAACAGATAGGGTCTATTGGGAGTCATATCACTCATATCAATTCAAAGGACCTGTTCGTAGTTCACGTTCAGCTTCAGTCAACGAAGCCTGGAAAGAATCACGTTCAAAGATACGTAACATATACGCTTTAATCGACTTCGAACCACTACCAGACAATTCAATACCCAGTTCAGGTAAACGCCATAATAACGGAGCCATATAGCAATCAACCAAACTAAATTCTTCGCTCATAAAATAAGGATATTCAGCGAAAACGGGGCCTAAAGCCAACAGACTCTCTTTAAGTTCCTGACGCGCTTCATCCACTCGATCACCTTCAGCAATCCGTTTTGCCAAAGAATACCAATCGTTTTCAATTCGATACATCATTAACCGGCTCTGACCACGAGAAACCGGATAGACCGGCATCAGTGGGGGATGCGGAAAACGCTCGTCCAGATATTCCATAATAATCTGAGCCTGATATAACACCAGTTCCCTATCCACCAAAGTAGGCACACTGTTATAAGGGTTCAGTTCAATTAAATCTTCAGGCAGAAAATCAGGTGTTACCTGATGAATTTCAACGCTAACCCCCTTCTCAGCCAAAACAATACGAACTTGGTGGCTATATAGATCATTAGCACCTGAAAACAGTGTCATCACTGAGCGCTTGTTGGCAGCAACAGCCATTGAACCCTCCAAAACCTTCAAAACGAATTGTAAAATGAATCACGAACACCTTGCGATCCTGATCTCTAAACTTCATCAAAATATAGCATATGCCGCGACTAATAAATCAGCCCGAGATTGTATCAAATTTAGCAAGGCTTGTGGATAATTGATGCGATAAACCTATCAGATCAGATGAAAGATACTGATCTTAGAGGACAAAAATAAAAATAGCGCATAAAAAAGCCCGGATCTCCGGGCTTTTGAAATAACCAACGATAAGAAAATCTTAACGTTTTGAGTATTGTGGACGTTTACGGGCTTTGTGCAGACCGACTTTTTTACGTTCCACTTTACGAGCATCACGAGTCACATAACCAGCACGACGCAGTTCACCACGTAAACTTTCATCATACTGCATTAATGCACGAGTAATACCGTGACGGATAGCACCCGCTTGACCAGTGATACCACCACCACTTACAGTGATGTTTAAATCAACTTTTTCTAACAACTCAGTTAATTCTAAAGGTTGACGAACAACCATCCGAGCTGTTTCACGTCCAAAATAAGTTTCCAGTGAACGTTTGTTGATAGCAATATTGCCGCTGCCTGCTTTTAAGAAAACGCGAGCAGTTGAGCTTTTGCGACGGCCTGTGCCGTAGTATTGATTCTCTGCCATGATCTGATTCCGTAACTTAAATGTCTAAAACCTGTGGTTGCTGAGCTGCATGTGTGTGCTCAGGACCGGCGAATACTTTCAGTTTACGGAACATTGCACGGCCAAGAGGACCTTTAGGCAACATACCTTTCACTGCAGACTGAATAACGCGTTCAGGCGCTTTATCAATCAGTTTTTCAAAAGTGATTGATTTCAGACCACCTGGATAACCAGTGTGCGAGTGATAGACTTTGTCTTTCACTTTATTACCGGTTACAGCAACTTTCTCTGCATTGATAACGATGATGTAATCACCAGTATCGACATGAGGAGTATATTCCGGCTTATGTTTGCCACGCAGACGAGTCGCAATTTCTGTGGCGATACGACCCAAAGTTTTACCTTCTGCGTCGACAACGAACCATTCACGTTTGACCGATTCTGGTTTTGCTACAAAAGTTTTCATTTGTATATAGAACCCAAAAAAGCTGTTACAAGACCGCTTATTATAAAGTAATAAGCATAAAATAGCACTCCTTTACCCCTTCGAGTAAGGCTGCTGATAAAATTACGCTGCCTGATTGGCAGCTGGTAACGTGGGCAGTGGTCATTATAGGCAAAGCGAATTTAAAAATCATCTCCAATTTGCAGAAATTTTCACCATTTTGAGTTGATGAAACAGATCACGGTAGCGGGCAATACTGCTGGGAACGCAATTGCTGCAGCCTCGAAGAACAACGTTCAAAATCAAAAGCCAAACGTTTGCCTTGATAAATATGCATCGGGTCCTGCTCCGCCATAATAATCAGGGCCACATGTTGCTCATAGCATTCATCGATCAACATCAACAGCCGCCGGGCCGCATCATTATCATCATCCGTCAGACAAGGCATATGCTCAATAATCACAACCTTAAATCGTTGGGCTAATTCAATGTAATCCTGACTACTTCGAGCACTCCGGCACAACTGGTTAAAATGAATATAAAGCACGTCCCCGACACAGCCTTCCACTTCCACAAAATGTGCATTTAATGCGAGAGATTGCCGACTAGGTTCAGCCCCGGCCGTCAACCGCTCAAACCAGCGCAGTAACATCGCTCGATTCGACTCATTAACCGGCCAGTAATAGCGTTCTTTCAAGTCACTGGCTTGCTGTCGATAATCTCGTTTTCCATCCACATTAATAATCTGACAATGCTTTTCAATCAATGCGATCGCCGGTAAAAAACGACTCCGTTGTAATCCATTATGATACAGATCGTGAGGTGGAATATTGGATGTAGCCACTAAGCCAACCCCCTCAGCAAACAGGGCTTCAAATAAGGTCCCAAGCAACATCGCATCCGTAATATCAATAACAAAAAATTCATCAAAACAAATCAGCCGGGTTTGCTTGGCAAACTCCCGAGCAATATGCTGCAACGGATTCACCGTTCCCTGTAATTGGGTCAGGCGATGATGGATCTGTTGCATAAAATGATAAAAATGTAACCGAGTCACCTGTTCCGTGGGTAAACAGGACACCAATAAATCCATCAGATAGGTTTTTCCCCGCCCGACACCGCCCCACAGATAGAGGCCATAAAGAGGTGCCATGACGGCGGCATCCCGTTTTTTCCAAAAATGCCATTGGGGGGACGTAGAAGGAACCGCTGCTGAATGCTCCAGACATTGCTGATACACCCGTTCCAGAGCATTGACGGCGATAGCCTGGGCCGAATCGGCAACAATCCGATCCGCTGACAGATCCTGCTGGTAACATTGCAATGGGGTCATAATCGAAACTTCGGGTTGATGTCAAAACCGGGATCCTGATCCACTTATCATCTCCTCACAATTCATAGACTGCATAGCGACATGCTATAGAATATCAGTTATATTAATTTAATGTTAACTGCCGTAACAATAGGTTGATTTATGAGTATTATCAATAGTCTAATCTTGATCGCCATTGGCCTGATATTCGGTGTCATTATCGGCCGTTTACTCACGCGCTCCCGCCATCCAGAAACATCACAATTACAAACAGAACTTCAGCAAAGCCGAGAGGAATTAGCATTGTATCGCCAACAGGTCAGTGAACACTTCCAGAACAGTGCTCAACTGCTCGAATCGTTAGCGCTGCAATATCAAAAAGTCTATGACCATATGGCTCAACAGTCAGAACTCCTGATGGACAACAGCATCGAAAAACCTGAATTATTTAAACAGCACCTGCAAGTCGTCCCTCCGGAAGTTCCCCAAATAGAAGAAGATCATGATGCGGGTTCCACACCACCTAAAGATTATTCTTGTTCTTCATCTGGATTATTGAACAATCAGACCTCATCTTCTTAAGAGATCAGCCATGATGGCCTGAAGAAATCGACTGGAACTAATCGTTTTTTTTCGGGTCACATAGCTATGTGCCTTAAAAGCGCATTCGTCCTTACTCTTACTATGATATTAATCAGAGGAGCTTTATAACCATGAAGAAGTTGACCATGCGTCTTGCCCCGATTGCCCTCGCCCTGACTCTCGGCATGACCGCCACTCCAACTTTTGCTCAATTGCCTACCGCTGTGGCCGGTCAGGAAATGCCGAGTCTGGCCCCTATTGTTGCTAAGGTAACGCCTGCGGTTGTGAGTATTTCCGTTGCCGGTGAAAAAGTCACTCAGCAACAGGCCCCTGAGCTATTCCAATTTTTCTTCGGACCTCAAGCTCAGCAACAGGGACCACAAAAAAGACCATTCAGAGGATTAGGCTCCGGCGTGATCATCAATGCCGCCAAAGGCTATGTTGTCACGAACTATCACGTCATTAGTGATGCGGATAAAATTGAAGTCACCTTGCAGGATGGCCGTCAATACAAGGCGAAAATCTTAGGATCGGATCAGATGTCTGATATCGCTTTATTACAAATTAAAGCGGATCACCTTAGCCAAATTGATATCGCCGATTCTGATAACCTGCGAGTTGGTGATTTCACTATTGCGATCGGCAACCCATTTGGTCTAGGACAAACCGTAACTTCAGGGATAGTAAGTGCTTTAGGACGAAGCGGCTTAAATATCGAGAATTATGAAAACTTCATTCAAACTGATGCTGCGATTAACAGTGGAAACTCAGGTGGGGCATTAGTTAACCTGAAAGGGCAGTTAATCGGAATCAATACCGCTATTTTGGCTCCCGGCGGCGGTAACATCGGAATTGGATTTGCAATTCCCTCTGACATGGTCCAGAGCCTGACCCAACAGATCCTCAAATATGGTGAAGTCCGCCGCGGTGTTCTTGGAGTCACGGGAGGTGAATTAACGCCAGATTTAGCGAAAACATTCGGCAGTAACATTCAGCATGGTGCCTTTATCAATCAAGTCATGCCGGGTTCTGCAGCAGATAAAGCCGGACTCAAACCCGGAGATATCATTGTTTCACTCAATGGCAAAACGGTCACTAGTTTCTCTGAACTCAGAGCCCGCATAGCCACCCAAGGTGCGGGAACGACTGTTGAATTGGGAATTATTCGTAATGGTGAACATACAACCGTGAGTGCTACGCTGAAACGCGCGTCGATGCAGAAGATTTCAGCCAACGATATTGACACCAAGCTCGATGGGGCCACTCTGGAAAATACCAATGATCCCATTCCGGGCGTGAAAGTAACGGCGGTCAAAGCCAACTCTCCAGCGGATCAAGCCACATTACAAAAAGGGGATATTATCATCGGTCTGAACCGAACCCGAGTTCATAATGTGGATGAACTGAAACGACAGTTAGCCGGGAAACCCAGTGTGTTAGCGTTGAACATCCAGCGGGGTGATTCTTCACTCTATCTGGTCTTACGCTAAAGATCACAATCAAAGTACAAAAAAGGCCACTGTCGTGGCCTTTTTCAATCGAATTCATAGCGTTAATTTAACATCACATGCTATGCTATGCGCGCATGGATGACTAGCAGGCCCAATTTTTAATGATCAAATATGTCTTGAAAGCAGTTGGCTTAGGTTTAGCATTTGCGGTAGTTTTTCTACTCATTTTCCCGAGCCTGCAATCCGGGCATTCACTTATACCTCTTCGAACATCCGAGAATTCTAAGTTAATTAGTTTTGCTGAGGCCGCTCGGCGAGCGTCTCCGGCTGTCGTGAATATTTATACCCGAAGTTTTAGTAGCAGCCATCTCAATGAAAGTCGTCCGACAGTCACCAGTGAAGGATTGGGATCCGGGGTGATCATGAATCCCCAAGGCTATATCCTGACTAATATGCATGTGATTGCCGATGCCGATCAGATCGTCGTCGCACTACAAGATGGCCGAGTCTTTAGCGCCGAACTCATCGGTAGCGATCTCATCACTGACTTGGCAGTATTAAAAATCGAAGCACAGGATCCATTACCGGTGATCCCTCAGGATAATCATCTGCAAACACGGGTTGGGGATGTGGTCTTAGCCATCGGGAATCCCTATAACGTGGGACAAACTGTCACACAAGGCATTATTTCAGCCACGGGGCGTAGTGGGATGAGTGCGACAGGCCGACAAGATTTTATCCAGACGGATGCCGCCATTAACCGAGGAAACTCTGGTGGCGCTTTGGTGAACTCACTAGGAGAACTGGTTGGGATCAACACCGCCTCTTATCATCTAGGGCAAAATAGCGAAACATATGGTATTAGCTTTGCTATTCCTTATACGTTAGCGCAGCGGATCATGAAAAGTTTGATCCGTTATGGACGAGTCATTCGGGGTTACATGGGGGTAGAAGCGACGGATATCACCCCACAACTCGCACAACATGCCGGATTAGGTGTGGATCACGGGCTTCGTGTAGACAAAGTGGATCCTCAAGGGCCTGCATCCGCAGCGGGTCTTCAAGCTCATGATATTATTCTAAAAATCAATGGGAAATCAGTAAATTCGATTCGTTCAACGATGGATTTAGTGGCCGAAACGGCCCCGGGGACAAAAGTTGATGTTGATATTCTAAGAGCCGGGAAACCTCAGGTACTACACATGACCGTTGGGGAATTAAAAATAAGACGGCCTCGCTAGGCCGCCTTAAAGATATCCATTAACCCGCGATACGTTCGATATGAGCACCTAATTTTGCCAATTTTTGCTCAATATGTTCGTAACCTCGGTCAATATGGTAAATTCGATCGACAATCGTCTCATGCTCAGCGACGAGTCCAGCGATCACCAAACTGGCGGATGCGCGTAAATCAGTCGCCATAACTTGAGCCCCACTTAAATGAGCACAGGGATGACAAATCGCAGTATTACCTTCCAGATCAATTGATGCGCCCATCCGGATGAGTTCAGGTACATGCATAAAGCGATTTTCAAAAATCGTTTCAGTCACCTGCCCCATGCCTTCACCCACCACATTGAGCAGAGTAAATTGAGCCTGCATATCCGTCGGAAACGCTGGATGAGGCGCTGTTTTGATATTGACAGCTTTTAACGTGCGCCCATGCATATCAAGCTCAATCCAATTGGAACCTGTTGTCACCTGAGCCCCGGCCTCCCGAAGCTTCAAAATAACCGCTTCCAAACCGCTGGGATCGGCATGCACACAACGAACTTTCCCACCCGTCACCGCCGCAGCCACTAGAAAGGTTCCTGTCTCAATCCGATCCGGCAGTACTCGGTGTTCGCCACCATGCAGCGCCTCAACGCCTTGGATCACAAGGGTATCGGTACCAGCACCTTGAACATTCGCCCCTAAACTATTTAAGAAATGCGCCAAGTCGACAATTTCAGGTTCACGCGCCGCATTTTCAATGACGGTTTCACCTTCAGCTAGAGTGGCAGCCATCATCAGGTTTTCAGTCCCAGTGACACTGACCATATCCATCAGAATATGCGCCCCTTGCAATCGACCATTCACTCGGGCGTTGATATAACCATCCTCAACCTGAATTTCCGCGCCCATCTGGGTTAAACCTTGAATGTGCAGATTCACCGGACGGGCCCCGATAGCACAGCCACCCGGTAAAGATACTCGAGCCTGGCCATAACGAGCCAACAATGGGCCTAGAGCCAAAATAGAAGCTCGCATCGTTTTAACCAAGTCATAGGGGGCTTCATATAGGTTGGCCGCACCAGCTTCAACAATGAGGCAATTCTTCTCAAAACTCAGTTGACGCCCAGTCACTTTTAAAATTTCACAGCTTGTGCAGATATCTTTAAGCTCAGGGACATTACTCACCACAACCCGTGCTTCACTCAGCAAAGTTGCAAATACAATAGGCAATGCCGCATTTTTGGCGCCGGAAATGACAACCTCGCCATTAAGCTGGCAACCACCCTGAATAACAAATTTTTCCATCGAATACCTCGGAGATTACAAGGGCTGACCAAACATCTTGGCTTTTTCCCACTCCATTGGGGTATAGGCCTTAATCGAAAGTGCATGGATGGTATTATCAGCAATGTATTCAGATAACGGACCGTAAATCACCTGCTGTTTTTTCACACGTGAAAGATCACTAAATATGTCACTAACCGCAACCACTTCAAAGTGACTGTCTTCACCTTTGACATAAATTTCATCAAGTGCCAAGGCAGTGGCTAATATCTGTTTGATCTGTTCCGGTTGCATAATTGCCTCATATTTCTACCGTTTTACCGGTTAATCGTCCTCCACGATATGGGGATCAAGTCCATATAGTGCAAGCAAGGGTTGAATTGACTGTGGACAATGGCGGATATGAAGCGCCGTTGTCCCATTTTTTATAACTAAGGCGGTGATAATAGCGGCTAATCCAGCAGAGTCAATTTGTGTCACCTGAGAAAGATCAATACACCGGATCTCAGGCTGTCGAATCAGTTCCTTCCACTGAGCATTCACCGTTGGGGCTCGCCACTCACCCAATAGTGCAATCACCCCTTTCGACAGACTTTCAAATGCCTTGGCCATCATCTTAACTCGACTGCTTTTTATCATTTAAAGGAGCGGCTTTAATCTGCCTAGTCTCAAGCATTTTTGAGACTTCATCGATCCCTTTATTCTGAATTAACCCACCCACTTCAGACTGATTGGTAGCCAACAGACTGACCCCTTCGGCAATTAAGTCAAAAGCAAGCCACTTATTATTTTTCAGACGACGAAATTTAAATAACAAATGAATAGGAGGCCGCCCAGTTTCATTGATTTCAGCAGGAACGGTCATCACTCGCAACCCATCATAAGGCCGCGGTTTTTCGATAGTAATGGTCTGCTCATCATACTGACTAAGCGCATTTGAATAAGTGGTCACTAGATAATGATAAAAAGCAGCCACAAAGCGATCCCGCTGTTCTCGGGTCGTTTTCGGTAAACTGCGCCCCATCACCATATACGCCGCATAATGATAATCAATATAAGGCATGACTTTCTCAGTAATGATCTTCTGAGCCACTTCTGGAGTTAACTGATCATCCTTACGGAGCTTCTGTAATTGTGGGAAAGTGGTATCCACTACGGTTTGCATCGCCTGATAGGGATCTTCAACAGGCGTATTTTCAACCGGGGCCGCCCAGACCGTAGTACAACTCAAAAAGGCAAAAATAACGAATACACGATTTAATAATTTACTCATTGCTTTTTCCTGAAGCTGAATATAAGAATTGACCAATCAAATCCTCTAAAATGATTGCAGATTTAGTATCATCAATACTGTCTCCATCCTTCAGATTATCCGCCGGTTCATCAGGCATATTAAATCCGGGAGTCAAACCAATATACTGTTCCCCCAGCAATCCGGACGTTAAAATACGCGCCGAACTATTGGCTGGAAATTCACCAAATTTTTTATCTAAACGTAACGTCACCCGAGGGACAAACGTTTTGGGATTCAGATCAATGGCTTCAACCCGCCCAATAACGACGCCCCCGACTTTCACTGGAGAACGAATTTTTAATCCTCCAATATTATCGAAGTTTGCATAAATGCGATAGGTATCCCCTTCGCTAACAAAATCATGATCCGCAATACGTAATGCCAGCACCAAAATAGCCAGCAACCCAAGTAGTAAAAAAATGCCTACGCCAAACTCTGTTTTATCTACTTTCATTTTTTAATTCCCGAACATTAGCGCTGTTAGCACAAAATCCAAACCAAGCACCACTAATGATGCATGCACGACACTACGTGTTGTGGCCTGACTAATTCCCCGTGAAGTCGGAATGGCATCGTAACCATTAAATAAGGCAATCCAGGTCACGGCAATCGCAAAAACCACACTTTTCACAAAACCGTTACCGATGTCATTCAACAAATCGACATTCGCCTGCATAATCGACCAAAAACTGCCATCATCGACTCCGAGCCAGCGAACACCAACCAGATATCCCCCCCAGATCCCGACTAAATTAAACAGCATTGCAAGCAAGGGCATACTAATCACACCAGCCCAAAACCGAGGCGCGATAATTCGTTTCAAAGGATCAACCGCCATCATTTCCAGACTGCTCAACTGTTCAGTCGCTTTCATTAGCCCAATTTCAGCAGTCAACGCAGAACCGGCCCGCCCGGCAAACAATAGCCCCGTCACCACCGGCCCAAGCTCGCGCAATAGCGATAGAGCCACCAGCGGCCCCAGACTGGTTTCAGCACCAAACCGCACTAAAATATGGTATCCCTGCAGCGCCAAAACCATTCCGATGAATAATCCAGAGACAAGGATAATAATCAGAGACTGCACCCCAACCGGATAAATCTGCCGCCAGCTATTGCGCCATAATTGGCGTTCCGGTTTCACAAAAATAGCGAACGCCAGCATAATGGCCGCGCGCCCCATGCCTGCCAGACGGGCAATCACATTCGCCCCAAACCTGGTAATTGCTTGACTCATCATGGTTTTAATGACTCCAGATAGGGTTTAGCCGGATAATGAAATGCAGCAGGACCATCCGCTAACCCTTGCAAAAACTGCTGTAGATGAGGTTCAGTATTCGCTCGAACCGATGCCACATCCCCTTCGGCAACCACTTGGCCTTGATCGAGAACATAGACGTAATCGGCGATACTCAATACCTCTTCAACATCATGAGAAACCACAATGGAGGTTAATTCCAAGGCCTGATTCAAATTGCTGATCAACTTAATCAGAACCCCCATCGTAATCGGATCCTGCCCGACAAAGGGCTCATCATACATAATGACTTCAGGCTCCAGCGCAATCGCTCGCGCTAAAGCCACCCGACGCGCCATCCCTCCCGACAAATCAGAAGGCATTAAATCCGCAGCCCCCCGTAATCCGACCGCTTCTAATTTCATCAACACTAAATTACGTAAAACAGGGGCAGGTAAAGGACAATGTTCCTTTAAAGGAAAGGCCACATTGTCGAAAACATTTAAATCAGTAAACAGCGCACCACTTTGAAACAACATACCCATGCGTTTACGGACCTGATACAGGTCAGCACGATTCAGTCGATGAATCGGTTGTCCGTCAAACAGAACCTCTCCGGCCTGGGGCTTTAACTGTCCCCCCAGTAACTTCAACAATGTGGTCTTACCGGTACCACTAGGTCCCATAACTGCAGTGACTTTCCCGCGAGGGAAACTCAAATTGATTGAATCAAAAATACGCCGAGAACCTCGAGAAAAAGTCAACCCTCTGACTTCAATGATATTTTCGGCCATAAATCATACCCACGGGGTTAAATGAAGAGTGTTATTTTATGGGTTCCCCTTCATCGACTCAAGCTTACTCTTCCCTTTTCCTGCTAAAATGCCGACAATGCGCCTTTTCATGGCCAAAATTTACGATAAGCGATCTTTTTTATGCTCATTGATTTAGTTGTACTGATCCTCAGTTTTGTGGCTCTGGTCTGGAGTGCCGACCGTTTTGTGTTCGGTGCGGCGGCCATTGCTCGAAATCTAGGAATTTCACCGATGGTTATCGGACTTACGGTCATCGCAATGGGCTCATCAGCACCTGAAATCATGGTTTCAGCCACGGCATCATTAAGCCATAGATTAGATACGGCCATCGGCAATGCTATCGGTTCAAATATTACCAACATTACACTGGTTTTAGGCGTAACCGCCTTACTCAAACCCATTTTAGTCGCCAGTTCTACCCTACGCCGTGAAATTCCACTCATGCTGTTGGCAACCGTGCTGACGGGTTTTTTATTAAGCGATAATCAATTAAGTTTTATGGACGGCATTATTCTGATCAGCTTGTTCATCATCGTGATGGCTTATCTCATCTGGTATTCACAACGCCAGCACCGCCATCAACAAGCCATGAAAGATGACGCGAAGGATGAGATGATCAGCCAATATGAAGCCGAAATTCCCAAACAGGTCAAAACCAGTTATGCCCTGTTTTGGTTATTAGTCGGTCTTATCATTCTCCCGTTAAGTGCTGATTATCTCGTCAATGCAGCCAGCAATATCGCACGTTATTTTGGGATCAGTGAACTGGTCATCGGCCTCACCATTATTGCGATTGGTACCAGTCTCCCGGAACTAGCGGCCAGTATTGCCAGTATTATCAAAAAAGAAAATGATATCGCGCTAGGAAATATCATCGGCTCCAACATCTTTAACTTACTAGTGGTATTATCTGTCTGTGGTATTTTAGCGCCTGGGAAAATTGATCCGGCTGCATTTGCCCGTGATTACTGGTGGATGTTAGCGACCAGTGCCGCCGTTTTAGGGTTTTCACTGCTCACCCGCCCGCGAAGAATTACCCGATTAGCAGGGGCCTTGTTTCTGGTCACCTTTATTGGATACCAACTCATGTTATTTTTATAATATTAAATCATTCTTATAGTTAGGCCAGATTGTGACATTTGATTATATAAAAGCGGCGCAAAAAGTCATTACACTCGAAGCGCAAGCCGTCGAAAACTTATTCTCGCATCTTAATGACGCATTTACCGATGTCTGCCAGGCTCTCGAACATTGTCGGGGAAAAATTATCGTCACCGGAATGGGCAAGTCAGGACATATCGGACGAAAAATAGCGGCAACGTTGGCCTCGACAGGTTCACCGGCGTTTTTTGTTCATCCCGGCGAAGCCAGTCATGGGGATTTAGGCATGATTAGTCAGGGAGACATCGTTCTGGCATTATCCAATTCTGGAGAATCCAGCGAGATTTTGGCACTGTACCCGGTACTGCATCGACAAAACATTCAAATTATTGCTCTGACCAGTAATCCCGGATCAGCTATGGCTCGGGGAGCAACCATTCATTTAAATATCAATGTTAAGCGGGAAGCCTGTCCTCTTGGGTTAGCCCCAACCGCCAGCACAACCGCCGCATTAGTCATGGGTGATGCGATCGCGGTGGCCTTACTAGAATCTAGAGGTTTTACCGCTACCGATTTTGCACTTTCACATCCTGGAGGCGCACTGGGGAAAAAATTACTGCTGAGTGTTCCCGATATCATGGTGAGTGGCGAGGAGATCCCGTTAGTCGGTACGCATCAGACCATTCGAGAAGCCCTATTGGTCATGACTGAAAAAGGACTGGGCATGACGGGGATCATCGATGGCGATGGTCGACTCGTCGGTATATTTACCGATGGCGATTTACGCCGAGTTCTGGATTTAAAAGCCGACATTCATCAAACTCCAATTACCGAAGTGATGATACGAAATCCCAAGGTCGTCAGTCCAGACTGGCTAGCATTTGATGCTCTTAAATATATGAAAGAGAAATCAATTAATGGCCTTTTCGTCACGGAACAAGATAAACCCGTTGGGGCTTTTAACATGCATTCCCTATTACAGGCCGGAGTTTATTAATGACAACACAGAGCATTGAAACGCTTTATGGCTCAATGCCAACAGCGCTTTACCAAAAGATAGCGTCCACACAACTATTGATATGTGATGTTGATGGGGTGTTTTCTGATGGCCGGATCTACCTCGGGAATCAGGGTGAAGAGCTCAAGGCATTTCATACTCGTGATGGCTTTGGTATAAAGGCGATCATCCGTAATGGTATCGATGTAGCCGTGATTACCGGACGTCGTTCACAACTGGTACAAAAGCGCATGGAAAGCTTAAATGTCCGTTACATCTATCAGGGACAAGAAGATAAACAGCAGGCGTTTGCCGATTTACTCGCCCAAACCCAGCTTTCAGCTCAACAATGTGCTTATATCGGTGATGACGTTCCGGATCTGGCGATCATGAACCAGGTCAACTTGGCCATAGCCGTCGCCGATGCCCACCCGCTGGTCAAAACCAAAGCGCATTATGTCACTCAAAATCGAGGGGGATTTGGTGCGGTGCGTGAATGTTGTGATCTGCTGCTACAGTCTCGTGGACAACTCGCGGACTTTACCGGAGCCAGTCAATGAACGGCCAAAACATCATCATTGCTTTGCTGCTGATTATCGCGGGACTGGTCTGGGGATGGAGAAATCTGCATGATCAGGGCACTGAAGAACCAACCGTCATGCAACAAACCCCTGATTTTACGGCAAGTGATCTATACACAGTCACTTATAATAAGTTAGGCTTAGTGCGGTATCGTATTTATGCAGATGGCATGAAATACTATGAACGTAATCAAACGACTGATTTTGACTCACCTCGGATCCTGATCTACCCAGGTCCCGATAAACCAGTTTGGCAAATTGTGTCTCGTCAAGCTCAAGCGTTGCGTCAAGATAAAGTCACGTTCAAAGAAGATGTTGTGGTAAAAAACTTGAGTAATGATGGCTACATTCAAGACTTGTTGACACCATTGCTGCATGTAAACTTAACAAACCAGACCATGCAGACTGATAAACAGGTGACTGTAAACGGTCCGCAGTATGATCAAAATGGAATTGGCATGAACGGGAGTTTGGTTACCGAAGAGGTTCGACTCCATCAGGACATTAACGCGGTATATCATAATGAAGAAAATTAATTGGTTGGCCCTAGCGCTGTTGTCATTTAGCCTGGCGAGTCACGCTTTAGAATCAGATTACACCCAAAAAATTGTGGTCAACGCCGACCAACAAAAAGTGAACATTAAAAATAATACCGTGACTTTTTATCAGAATGTCACCGTATCTCAAGGATCGATTCATCTTACTGCAGATCGGGTTACGGTCTATGGCTCAGGTGAAAAAGGAAGTGAAGTCATGGTCGCGACGGGCAAGCCTGCGCGTTTCCAACAGAAAATGGATGATGGACGGGTATTAAAAGGTCATGCAGATACAGTTCGTTATGAACTGAAGTCACGCATCGTGACCTTAACCGAAGATGCACAGCTACAGCAGGCGGAAAGTCTGGTGAAAGGAAACAGCATCCGTTATAACATTCAGAGTCAGGAAATGGTGGCTGATGGTGGCAAACAAGGCCATGTCACAACAATTTTCCAGCCGCAACAACTCCAGAACAATAAGTAGTAGAATAAATATATGGCATTGCTAAAAGCAGAAAATCTGGCAAAAAGTTATAAAAAAAGACAAGTTGTAAAAAATGTCAGTCTACAAGTTGAAACAGGTCAGATTGTAGGTCTGCTGGGGCCTAATGGTGCGGGTAAAACCACGACCTTTTATATGGTCGTGGGGTTGGTTCCCCGGGATGAAGGAACCATCATGATCGATGATCAAGATATTACCCTCAAAGCAATGCATTCCAGAGCCCGAATGGGCATTGGTTATCTCCCTCAGGAAGCCTCTATTTTTCGTCGGCTTTCTGTAGAAGATAATATTATGGCTGTATTAGAAACTCGGAATGATTTAGATCGCGGTGCTCGTCAATTAGTGCTCGACGAATTGCTGGATGAGTTTCATATTGGACATATTCGAAAGAGCTTAGGTCAGGCCCTTTCAGGGGGGGAACGCCGCCGGGCTGAGATTGCCAGAGCACTTGCGGCTTCACCAAAATTCATTTTGCTAGACGAACCGTTTGCGGGTGTCGATCCTATTTCAGTGATTGATATTAAAAAAATTATCGAACATTTACGGGATCGGGGGCTTGGCGTCCTCATCACCGACCATAATGTTCGAGAAACATTGGATGTGTGTGAACATGCTTATATTGTCAACCAGGGCGAATTAATCGCTTCCGGGGCACCCGAGCAAGTTCTAAAAAATGACCATGTAAAACGCGTCTATCTTGGTGAGCAATTCAAACTATAGTGAAGACATAATCGTAACCGAATAATTCGGTCAGAATACAAAAGGGATCCGATTTATTAATGAAAGCCGCTTTGCAGTTACGTCTTGGTCAACAGTTGACCATGACTCCTCAGTTACAACAAGCCATACGGCTGCTTCAGCTATCTACTCTCGATCTGCAGCAAGAGATCCAGGAGGCTCTCGACGCAAATCCCCTGTTGGAAGCGGAAGACAATCTGCAAGACAGCTCACCTCAGGATCCAGATCAAATCAGTGATGATGATAGCATCACGGCTTCAGACAGTAGTCAGTTAGAAACAACCGAAGCCATTAGTAACGAAACCATGGGTGATGATCTGCCGGTTGATTCCACTTGGGATGATCTCTACAGTGCTTCTTCAGCCCCTGCTGCGCCGATGCCCGATGATAATGAGCATATCTATCAAGGTGAAACCACCGAATCACTTCAAGATCATCTGCTCTGGCAAATGCGTTTAACTCCATTTAGTGAAACGGATCAAGGGATTGCACTGGCTATTATTGACGCAGTTGACGAATCCGGCTATTTGACTCAAACCACCGAGCAGTTACTGGAAGGGCTCAATGGCGACGATTTAGAGATCACACTCGAAGAAGTTGAAGCCGTTTTAAAACGAATTCAACATTTTGATCCACTTGGGGTGGCCTCAAGAAACCTTCAGGAATGCCTGTTACTACAACTCAACCAATTTGATCCACAAACTCAGTGGTTAGATGCCGCCAAACTGATTGTCCGGGAACACTTGGAACTCTTAGGAAACCGGGATTACCGGACCCTATCTCGTAAAACCAAGCTCAAAGAAACACAGCTGTCCGAAGTGATGAAACTCATTCACTCCCTCGATCCTCGCCCGGGCAATAGTATTGCAGCCAGTCAGGCCGAATATGTGATTCCGGATGTTTCCGTGACTAAAAAAAATGGCCGCTGGGTGGTTGAACTCAATCCAGATGCCGTTCCAAAAATTAAAGTGAATGCCCAATATGCAGCGCTCAGTCGTCAATCTCGTAATAGTAGTGATAGTCAATTTATCCGCTCTCACTTACAAGAGGCCAAATGGTTCATTAAAAGCTTAGAAAGTCGAAATGAAACCCTGCTCAAAGTGGCTAAATGCATTGTCAGCCACCAGCAAGCATTCTTCGAGTATGGTGATGAAGCCATGAAGCCCATGGTGTTGAACGACGTGGCCGAAGCGGTTGAGATGCATGAATCAACTATTTCTCGGGTTACGACCCAAAAATATATGCATACCCCTAGAGGAATTTTTGAACTAAAATACTTCTTTTCAAGTCATGTCAGTACCGAAGGTGGAGGTGAATGCTCATCCACTGCCATTCGGGCCTTGATTAAAAAGTTGGTTGCTGCTGAAAACTCAGCTAAGCCATTGAGTGATAGCAAGATAGCTGAAGTATTAGCAGAGCAAGGGATCAAAGTCGCACGCCGGACGATTGCAAAATATCGAGAATCTCTTTCGATCCCACCTTCCAATCAACGTAAGAGCCTGATATAAAGGCCGGCAGTTATAAAGGGATAAGGTTTATGCGGATCATCACTTTGATCAATCACGCTGTCGTGATGCAATGGTTGTTCAATCTATCAGGGCAAAATATATCTGCTTCAGATCAGCCCCAAGAGTCACAGCCAACTGCCATTATTCCGACGGAAAGACAATCCAGACGGATGATTCAAGGGCCATTATATCTTCGGATGTTTCACACTGGACTCTCAGCCTATCGGCTGTTGAGTTCATTACAATGCCGATTCATCCAATCCCCAAAATATAGTCAACAAGCTCTAATCTTATGCAACTAATCCAAGTATTGAGTGAAGATTGCACTAAAAGTGCAGTCGATTGCCAATCGAAAAAACGAGCGCTGGAAATTATCAGTGAACTAGCAGCCGAGAAATTGGCAATTTCCGATAAAGAAATTTTTGACAGTTTGTTTGCGCGGGAAAAATTAGGAAGCACCGGAATCGGTCAGGGAATTGCCATTCCTCACGGCCGGATATCCAATGAGTGCCCCCCTACGGCTGTATTTATTCGCTGCCAACAACCGATCAGTTTTGATGCAATTGATAAGCAGCCAGTTGATTTGCTTTTCGCCTTATTAGTTCCGGAAGAGGAAACCAAACAGTATCTTAAAATTCTGGCGGCTGTTGCCGAAAAATTACATGATAAAACCGTATGTAAACAGTTGCGGCAGGCAACCAGTGATGATGAAATGTATCAAATCATGACTTCTTAACTGAGTATAGGGCCTCTCAATGGAATTTTTTATTGTTAGTGGCCGTTCAGGATCCGGCAAGACCGTTGCCCTCAGAGTTCTTGAAGATCTGGGCTATTACTGTGTCGACAATCTGCCTCTAGAATTACTTCCTCAACTTCCTGATACGTTAGCCAAACGGGATCTCAAAGTCGCCGTCAGCATCGATGTTCGTAACTTACCGAGTGATCCGGAGCAGTTACAAGTTGTCATCAATCAACTGCGACAAAAAGTCGACCTCACCAGTTTATTTGTCGATGCCGATGACCAAACCCTGATTCATCGTTATAGCGAAACCCGGCGGCTCCACCCGCTAAATCGAGAACACTACTCACTTAGCGAAGCAATTAAAGCCGAACAAACGATATTAGAGCCTATCTCCAGTCGCGCCGATCTTCGCATCGATACCTCTCAGTTATCCATTCATGAGCTTAAAGAACGAATTACAGAGCGCGTGTTAGGCAAACCTAACCAAGAACTTGTGCTTATCTTTGAATCTTTTGGCTTTAAAAACGGTGTTCCTCATGATGCGGATTATGTCTTCGATGTGCGTTTTTTACCGAATCCACATTGGCACCCTGAACTACGGCCATTTACCGGGCTGGATAAACCGGTGCAGCAATTCTTTCAACAACAACCCTTAGTTCATGAACTGATCTGGCAGCTTGAAAGTCTGCTCAACAGCTGGCTTCCGCATCTGGAACGCAATAGCCGGGCTTATGTCACGGTAGCAATCGGTTGTACCGGAGGAAAACACCGCTCCGTCTATGTGGCCCAACAACTCAGCGAAGCATTCGCCGAACACTATAATGTACAGGTCCATCACTTAAATCTGCCCAAAACAGAGTTAATCACCCCTTATGACGCTTGAAGAACAGTTAACCATTAAAAATAAATTAGGATTACATGCCAGAGCTGCGATAAAATTAGTCGAGCTGGCAGCCCGATATAATGCAGAAGTGATGATCATCACGGAAGAAAAACAAGCATCTGCTGCTAGTGTGCTAGGACTATTGCTCTTGGAACGAGCACAAGGACAACAGATCACTGTACGTTGTGAAGGGCCTGATGCAAAACCGGCATTGAGGGCCGTAAAAGCCTTAGTTGAGGCTCGTTTCGATGAACAAGAATAGTGAATTAAAGATTCATCCCGACGCTACAGTCGTCATAAAACCTGATTATACTGCCCTTTCGGGGTAGTACTGCATTTTTTGAGGGCCAATTATGCCAGAGCTGGAGCAGCATCACCATCATAGTCAACACCAACGGATTCTCGAACTCAATCGAGCGCTGAATGATGGGATGTTTGTTCATGTCAGACGAATGCTTCAGCAAATGCCCGCTTGTGATGTGGCCCTGCTTTTACAATCCACGCCGGCCGCTGGTCGTGAAATTCTCTGGCAACTCACCGATCCCGAACAGCAAGGGGAGATCCTCGAAGAACTCAATGAAGATGCCATGGAAAGCATCCTCAAAATGATGGATCCCGAGAATCTGGCCGCGGCCACCGAAGGGATGGATATCGATGATTTAACCTATGTTCTGCGGAGCCTGCCGGATGAAGTCTATCAACAAGTCCTCCAACAGATGGAGCCACAGGAGCGCCATCGGGTCGAAATAGCACTCGCCTATCCGGAAGATACGGCCGGGAGCTTAATGAACAACGATACCATCGCACTACGGCCTGATGTGTCGGTGGATGTGGTATTACGTTACCTGCGTTTGCGAGGCGAGCTTCCGGAAGCAACTGATGCCCTCTTCGTTGTCGATAAGGAAGATAAATATCTAGGTGATGTCCCCTTATCACGACTGTTAACGGTCGATCCCAGCGTTGAAGTCGAATCGATTATGGGGACCCGACCCGAACGGATCATTCCAGTAGCGATGAATGATTCCCGGGTGGCTCAACTATTCGAGCGTCATGACTGGATTTCAGCACCGGTCGTTGATGATGAAGGGAAACTAGTGGGACGTATTACCATTGATGATGTCGTCGATATCATCCGTGAAGATGCTGAGCACTCAATGATGGGGATGGCCGGGGTTGATGATGACGAAGATACCTTCGCCCCAATTTTAAAAAGTACCCGAGGTCGGACACTGTGGTTGGGGATCAATCTACTAACCGCTCTCTTTGCCGCATCCATCAGCAATATGTTTGAATCCACTCTGGCGCAGATGGCGACGCTTGCAGTCCTCATGACCATTGTGCCCAGTCAGGGGGGGATTGCCGGCACTCAAACCCTGGCGGTAGTTATCCGCGGGATTGCAGTAGGCCATATCGGCGAAAGTAACTTTCGCTGGCTGATTATCAAAGAAATGGCCATTGGTGCTTTAAATGGTCTCATCTGGGCCGTGGTGATTGCATTAGTGGTAGTGGTCTGGAAAGACAGTCTGGAACTGGGGCTGATTAGTGCTACCGCCATGTTTGCCGACATGTTTATGGCCGGTCTAGCGGGCGTTTGTATCCCCCTGGCGATGAAAAAGATGAAAATCGATCCGGCACTAGCGGGCGGGATGGTCTTAACAACCGTCACCGATTCAGTGGGGCTCTTTTCATTTCTTGGGATCGCAACCCTACTTCTGCATTAATAATTGAAGCTTCCCATTACAGCTCCGGGAATGTTTGTGAAAGCCTGATAAGGCCTTGATCATGCATCAAGGCCACTCACAACAGATGATTTAATTCCCAGCAATTTTCATTGAATTAATCAAAATTGAGCCAGTACTAATCGCATGGTTTGGATCGCGATCTGAACCAATTGCAACGATGTTCTGATACATCTCTTTCAGATTCCCTGCAATAGTAATTTCATGAACCGGGAAAGCTATTTCCCCATTTTCAACCCAAAAACCGGCAGCACCACGCGAATAATCACCGGTGACAATGTTCACGCCTTGCCCCATCAACTCAGTGACCAGCAATCCGCTTCCCATCGATTTGAGTAACTCATCCTGGCTTTGACCACTATCACTCACCAGCCAATTATGAATGCCACCCGCATGTCCGGTACTCTGCATTCCCATTTTCCGAGCCGCATAACTAGTTAAGAGGTAGGTCTCCAGCATTCCCGCTTTGACAATATCCCGCGGCTGGGTCTGTACCCCTTCGTTATCAAACGGACTACTCCCCAAGCCCTTTTTCAACCACGGATCTTCATGGACCGTTAACCAATCCGGAAACACCTGCTGACCCAGAGCATCCAATAAGAATGACGAGCGTCGATACAAATTGCCGCCACTAATCGCCATCACAAAATGCCCCAACAAACCACCAGCCACATCTTTATCGAACAATACCGGAACCTGGCAAGTATTAATTTTACGGCTATCTAACCGACTCAATGTTTTTAGCGCGGCCTCATCGGCAATCTCTTTAATCGCTCGTAAATCATTAAAATCGACGGCAACACTATAGGCATAATCACGTTGCATCTGTTCTTCACCAGCAATCAGAATACAGCTAATACTATGCCGACTGGTCGGATACCCCTCGATAAACCCATGACTATTACCATAAACCCGAACCCCATAGTGGCTATTCACACTCGCCCCATCACTGGCTTTAATGCCTTGATGGGTCAGTGCATGGCGCTCACAGTCACTGGCAATTTCAATAAAATGATCGGCATCCAACGGTGCAGGATGACACAAGTCTAAATCCTTAATATCAGTTGCCATGAGTTCTGCCGGGGCTAACCCTGCGGCGGGATCGACTGAAGTCACATCACTGATATCCACCGCAGCCTGTACTGCCCGGGTGATGGCTTCACGCGAGAGATCCGATGTGGAAGCATTCCCTTTCTGCTGGCCCTTATACACAGCAATCCCTAAGGCACCATCCCGGTTAAACTCAAGCGTCTCAACTTCGCATTGGCGTGTTGAAACGGAAATACCGGTCTGTTTAGAAATAGAAACCTCTGCATCACTACTCCCCAGACGCTTTGCTTCATCCAGAGCAAATTGCACGGCTTCTTTGAGTTGATTTAATTCTTGTGATATCGATTGCTGCACTGCCGACATATACGACCTTCTTTCAAACGCATGAATTTAGTTAGCATACCAAATCTCGCCGAGCGACCCCAGCAAATAACTGGTAATATACTACCAATTGTAAAACACAGATGAGTCGTTATGAGCGAAACCCCTAATAACTGGCAAGATGATGATGATGATTGGATCAGCAAAAGCCAGCTAAAACGAGAAGCCCAGCAGCTCAAAGTCCTTGGCCAAGAAATCTGCCAACTGAATGCTGAACGTCTGGCCACCATCCCGTTAAGTGAAGCCATGTTGGATGCGGTAGCCCTAGCTAAACGCATTAGCAATAAGCGAGAAGCACTGCGCCGCCACATGAACTATATTGGCAAATTGATGCGGGAAGAAGATCTTGAAGCTATAGAAGCGGCTCTGGATAAAATCAGAAACCGCCATCTTTATGAAAATCAACGCCAGCACAAGTTGGAGATGCTTCGGGATAAACTGATCCAGAGCCAAGACAGCGAAGCGCAAATCCAGTCGCTACTCGATGCGCATCCATTTTTAGAACGACAGAAACTCAGGCAACTGATCCGTCAGGCTAAAAAAGAGCTTGCTGAAAACACTCCCCCAAAATCATCCCGGGAGCTATTTCGTTACTTACGGGAAAACATCCATGAGGCGGACGATTAATCCGCCCCTAGATTATTACGCCGTCCCACCTACGGTCAGCTCGTCCAGTTTTAAGGTCGGCTGACCGACCCCGACTGGGACACTCTGTCCATCTTTGCCACAAACACCAACACCTGCGTCCAACTGTAGATCATTGCCCACCATCGAAACTTGTGACATTGCTTCAGGGCCATTACCAATCAAAGTTGCGCCTTTAATCGGTGCTGTGATTTTACCATCTTCAATCAAATAAGCTTCCGAAGCGGAAAACACAAATTTACCAGAGGTGATATCCACCTGCCCACCGCCGAAGTTAGGCGCATAAATTCCCCGTTTCACCGACGCAATCATTTCTTCAGGATCACTTTCACCCGCCAGCATATAAGTATTGGTCATTCGCGGCATGGGGACATTGGCATAAGATTCCCGACGGCCATTCCCGGTTGGAGCAACCCCCATTAACCGAGCATTCAGTTTATCCTGCATGTATCCGCGCAAGATACCTTTCTCAATCAGCACATTGTACTGCGTTGGCGTGCCTTCATCGTCGACGCTCAGCGAACCACGGCGGTTAGCCAGCGTCCCGTCATCGACAATCGTACACAGATCAGAAGCAACTTTTTGGCCGATTCGACCACTAAATGCCGAAGAGCCTTTACGATTAAAGTCCCCTTCCAAGCCGTGACCAACCGCTTCATGCAATAGAACCCCAGGCCAACCGGCCCCGAGTACCACTGGCATCATTCCAGCCGGAGCATCCACCGCGTCCAGATTCACCAGCGCCTGTCGTACCGCTTCGCGGACATAACCCATCGCCCGCATTTCGCCCTCATGTTGTTCCATAAAGGCTGTATAATCAAAACGGCCACCGCCACCGGCACTTCCGCGTTCACGACGGCCTTTTCGTTCCGCCAGCACGCTACAATTAAATCGTACTAAGGGCCGGATATCCGCGGTTAATGTACCATCCAAACCGGCGATCAAAACCTGCTCATAGACCGCACTCAAACTAACAATCACCTGGGTGATAGCCGGATCCAGACTACGAGCAAATCGATCGGCCTGTTCAAGCAAAGCGATTTTCTGTTGCTTATCCAAGCTCTGAATCGGATTTTCACCACTATATAGCGCTTGAATCTGCTGTGGCGTCGCGATCTTAACTTGGCCTTCCCCTTGGCTACGACTGATACTCCGCGCGGCCTGACAAGCCTCTAACAAGGCTTTCTGATTAATATCATCAGAATAGGCAAACCCGGTCTTTTCACCTGCAATCGAGCGAACACCGACGCCTTGTTCGATATTAAAACTGCCATCTTTCACAATGCCATCTTCTAAAACCCATGACTCATGGCGGCTATGTTGAAAATAGAGATCGGCTTGATCGATATCCGAGCCACTTAAAACACTTAACGCTTGCTGTAATGACGATAATTCAATTCCGGCTGGTGCCAGTAATGATTGATGAACCTGTTCAAAAGACATTGTAGTTAGTTACTCCAGCTGATCTGCAGATGGGAATTCGCTTGCAAAGGCATACGCTGCCGCAGTGATCGTATAAGTTTACCATCAAACGTACCATAACAGATCCCGGGTTGCTGCTCTAATCCACTTACAACCTTTCCCCAAGGATCAATAATACAAGAATGACCCCACGTAACTCGCCCATGGCCATGATCGCCAACCTGTGCAGCCGCCACGATATAACACTGCTGTTCAATAGCCCGAGCTTTAAGGAGTGTCAACCAATGCGCCTGACCGGTGTGCTCCGTAAAAGCGGCTGGGACCAACAAGATTTGGCAGCCCTGTGCTCGCAGCCAGTGATACAGATAACTAAAGCGCAGGTCAAAACAGATGGACATACCAACGCGAATCGACTGATGGGTAAACCACTTTGGCTCTGTTCCTGCAATAAATTTAGCCGATTCCTGATAGTGACCAATTGGATCGCTCACTTCTACGTCAAACAAATGCAATTTATGATAATGGCCGCACAATTGCCCCTGTGCATCAAAAGCAACACTCGTGGCCCGACACCGAGTCTCTCCAGTGACCCAGGTAGGTAAACTCCCACCCACCAATGTAATCTGATACTTTTGGGCTAGCTGCATCAAGCGCTGCTGAATCACGCCCTCTCCCGGTTTTTCAGCAATCTTCCGATAATCACACCCCGGGCCCAACGCCGCAAAATTTTCGGGCAGTAGTATCAAATCTCCCGGCTCAGGCGGAGTATCCGCTAAAATTTGCTCAATCTGGTCCAAGTTAGCTGCAACATGCTCCCCAGAGGTCATCTGCAACGCCCCTAATCGCCATTGGCCATCACTCATTTATGCTTCCCTTGTCGAAGATTTTTGGGGATCTTGATTTTTTTCTTCTCACGACCTTCTTCAACCAGCTCTGGATGATCGAAAGAGCCTTTAATATGAAAATCGACCTGAGAGATCACCTCAATCGCAGGCTCCAGCAATTTAGACAATGCCAACACGGCCACGCCAGTGACTGGCGTCACGGCAAAAGCCGTCAGCACCGGTAAGCTAGATGTCAATTTCGGAGCAAAACTAACATTATAATCGAGCTGCTCCGTATTCAAATTAGCTTGGCCGTGCCCTTTAATATTCCCGGCCACACCATCCATCACAAAATCATCGTTATTGATCACGCCATTATGAATCGTTACTTTCGCCTGAGCTGAATTAAAATAGAGGCCTTTGTCAAAGATATCCCGAAAATCCAGCATCAAACGACGCCGAATCGTATCCAGACTGGCCAACGTAAAGAGCCGGGTTCCCTTATCGCTCAATTCAGTTAAAACACCCTCACCCGCTTTCCAGGAGATGTTGCCACTCAAGCTGGATTTATCGAAATGATAAATCGCATCATGCCAGTTTAACTGGAAAGCACCTTTGAGCGGACTCTGTTCCACCGAGCTCCCAAAACCCAGTGATTTTAAAAGATCGCCGGTATTTTTAGTCGAAAACGTCCCGGTGGTCGCCGATAGTCCTGGTTGTCCCGGTTGATTCCAATTCAACTGTGAATCAAATTTAAAATCACCGGCCCCCCGGATGCGAATATAACCATCATGAAGTTGGTGCGATTCAAAAGGAAACCATGCACTGAGCGAACCGATCTGGAACCGCCCCAGAGTACAGGATTGACAATCGATCTGGAGCGCGGGTATATCAGTTCCTCCCGCGGCATTGCCTTTCGCTACAGATGAACTTGATTTAGGGGATTCTGGATAAAACTCCAAAAAAGTTTGTTTAAGCGCATCTAAATCCAATTTGGGCAAATCCGCCCGTTGCACATTCAGCTTCCAGGGACTCTGAAGACTTACTTTCGAAGGCTGAACAAATTGTCCCTGTAACTGCGGGCTACTCGCCTGCCAGATATGACCAACCGAACGGTAACTTAATTTAAGCTGATCGATCGGCTGCTGGTATGCCATGAGCCGATTGACATTCAAATCCACACTATCCAACTTCAACATTGGTAATGACAACGCAGGACTCGCAGACGACTTAACGGCAACGGATGGAGAAACCCAAGTCAGCGCTTGCTTCAGCCACGGTTGCAGTTCTAGATCCGGCAAATCGACCCCTACGGATAATCCGCTACTGGGCAACTGCCGAGCTAAATTACGCAGCGATGTTGCATCTCCGATGTTCAACCGCATCGACTGAAAGGCAAACTGGTGCTGCGTTGAATACTGGAAGCGATCAAACACCCGATCCTGGATCCCAACAAATCCATCCCCTTGAGTGGCATTTCCACTCACATAAAGCCGGGTCGGCCAAGCCTGATCTCCAGATTTAGCCAGCGGTTTTGGTAAATTCACATTCAGTTGTTTTAAATTAGACTCAAATTTAGCGTTATAACTAAACTGATCCGCTTCCTGAAGTTTAATGTTAATCCGACCTTGCCAATTCAGTTGCCCATCAACCGGATCTAACCAACGCGGCTGACCCAATGATTTTCGAAGCTGACGCATATTCCATAAACCATTCAGATCGATCCCAACCTGATAATGATCCGGAAGCTGCTGCGTTTCAAAGCTGAATGCAATCGGGTGCCCTTTCCAATACCCTTGTAATCCCCATGCAGTTAGCTCTGCCTGACGAAATGCAAGTTGGCCCGTCACCTGATCGAGCTGTAATCCAATGGCAGGCATCCGAACCTGATTTTGCTCAAAATTAACCCGACCATTGACAGCCACCGCCTCACCATTCAGCGGGATATTAAGATACAATCGGCCGGACAATGTTCCCTGAGAGATCGGCAACGTTTTCATCGTATTCGCCAGCCCAGAGATAGGAGTCCCCTCCAAATATTGATGGACAGCTCCAGCAGGCGATTTGATCGTGGCATCAACCGTTAGCGGACGGCGGCCATTTAACTGTGCAATATCAGCCTGAATATTTGCAACCGGCGCATCCCCTAAATAAGCCTGATGACTCTGCATATGCAGCGAATCATTCTGAAACAACAGATCCAATTGCATATCATGTAACGCAGACCAATCCGGCTGGAATTTAAACGTGGTTTTCGTTAATGGCACATAAGCCTGAAAAATTCCATCATGCTGGCGATAAGGGTATTGATGTAACGCCCCATACCACAAGATCTTGGCATTTTTAGCCTGACCGCCTTGAATTGCTTGTTTCAAATAATCAGCCACTTTATCGGGCATCACAGGATGTGGGTAAAAACGATAGGCATTCCCGGCATCCGGCAACTGAACTTCACCGTACAGACTTAACCACGGCAGCGATTGCTGAGCCAACCAGTCTAAGCGAGCCTGAGCATTCACCTGTAACAACGGACTATCCATCCGGAACTGATCAAATCCAATAGACAGTTGCGATTGCCAATCCACATGTCCCTGAGCCGTTAGTAAATCCACCGGCCAATTTTTCTCAAATGTACCATCAAATCGAACTTCGCCCTGCTGCATCTGCAAGGAAAAATCTAAACCCTGCTGATCACCGCTAATTTTAGCATCGAGGCCATCCACCCCCGGAATAGCTCCTGTGGCGGTAGAGACTAAATGATGTAACGATGCCTGATAATCAAATCGGGGTTGATCAAGACGATAATGGAACTGGATATCTTGCAAACTGCCTTGCTGCACAACGGGTAAACGGTGCTGTTCCAGCGTGGGTAACAGCGACAATAGCGGCAAACTCTGAGCTAAAGGAAGTTGATTTAGGTATCCAGATAACTGATCATTTTGCAACACGCCCTGAAGCTGAATCGCTCCCCAAGAGTGATGATCGGTCACCAGACTTAATTGATCACTATCCAGCTGATAATAATCGGCATGCTGACGGAGGATCAGAGCACCTTGCTCAATTTTGAGCTGATGGACATGATCCTGAGTATCGGACCAATCTAACTGGCTTGGCTGCCAGTAAAGTTGCCAGAGAGAAGAACGATGGCCGCCAAAATCCCCCCAGACCTGAAAATTAAGATCCGTTTTTAATTTTTTAAGGACAGGGGAATGGACAACATCACCAACATGGGACAACTCCAGATGTTCTGCTGATGCATAAAATTGTCCGGGCATGTTCAATAAATCAACGCGATTACGATCACCTTGAAACTGAATCGCGAAATGAATCCGACTTCTCTCAGCGCCAGCAATCGGCAGGTAAGCGGTGCCTTCTCCTCGATGCGTCAACACCTGATTACTCCAACGCATCGAATCAATATAAACCGTATGTTGTTTCTTTCGGGGCAACAAAAAGTGGATCTGTGCCTGTTGAATTTGAAAATGATCCAGTTTTTTTAAGAATAACTCACTGAAAATTTGCGGAATTTGCTGGGATGCAACACTGGACGTATCCGTTTTGACCGGTGTCATCCAAGGAATCGTCAAATCGACGCCTTCGAGCTGAACATCCTGAAACACCAGCGTCCATCGCTTAATAGAATCCCACAGATCCAATCCGACAAGCACAGATTCACTGCGTAACCGAAAAGATTCATTGCCTTTCGGCTGATACTGGACTTGTTTTAATACCAGAACCGGTCGAAAGTTAACGAGTCTGGCACTGAGGCCATTAATATGAACTTGAGAGGCAGAACTGCCCAAGATCCATTGGGTCAGCGGATTTCGATAATCATTGGCATAAATAAAAGCGCCCCGAATCACACTAATAGCGATGGCTACCAAAATGACAACAGCGGCAATAGTAAGCCAACAGTGGTGTGCTAATCGCCGGAAAAGATGCACCATATTACATCAGTACCACATCAAACTGTTCCTGGTTATACATCATCTCAGTCTGAACTTTCACCGGTTTACCCATAAACACTTCTAATTCAGCTAAGCTATGCGATTCATCGCCCATTAGCATTTCAGCCACTGCTGGCGACGCATATACGATAAAATTATCAGCATCATAAGCCCGGTTCACACGCATAATCTCTCTCAAAATTTCAAAACAAACCGTTTCTACGGTTTTTACTGTTCCTCGCCCTAAACAAGTTGGACAAGTTCCACATAGAATATGTTCAATACTTTCACGTGTTCTTTTCCGGGTCATCTCCACTAAACCAAGTTGAGAAAATCCACTAATATTAGTTTTGGCTCGATCACTGGACAGAGCTTGTTCCAAACTTTGCAAAACGCGCAACCGATGCTCTTGGTGCAACATATCAATAAAATCAATAATAATAATGCCGCCTAAGTTTCGCAGTCGAAGCTGACGCGCTATCGCCTGAGTCGCTTCAATATTGGTATTAAAAATAGTTTCTTCCAGATTCCGATGCCCGACAAAAGCCCCGGTATTAATATCGATGGTGGTCATCGCCTCGGTTTGATCAATAATCAGATAGCCACCTGATTTCAAATCGACCCGCCGCTGCAAAGCCCGCTGGATTTCATTTTCAATATCATGCAGATCAAAAATAGGACGATCCGCCGAGTAATATTCGAGAATTTCAGCAAACTCAGGCACAAATTCCTGACAAAAAGAACGCATCTCATCAAAGGTATAGCGAGAATCAACTCGGATCCGATCCAATTTGGTTCCCACAAAATCACGAACTGTACGCAATGCCAGTGACAAATCTTCATACAGCATACTGCAGCTCGTATATTTTTCTTTTCGTTGCAGTACCTTACGCCAGACTCGTTTTAGAAATTCAGCATCTTGACGCAATTCCTCTTCACCGACGACTTCTGCGGCGGTGCGGATAATAAATCCACCTAATTCATCAATATAGTCACTGGCGATATTCTTCAGCCGTTCACGGGCCTCTTCATCTTCGATCCGTTGAGAAACGCCAACATGTGCGCTGCCCGGCATAAACACCAGATAGCGGGATGGCAAGGTGATATCCGTGGTCAATCGAGCCCCTTTGGTTCCAATCGGATCCTTCACGACCTGCACCATAATATCTTGGCCTTGCCGAACCAGTGAGGCGATATTACCCGCCTGAAAATTAGCCTGTTCCTGAATATCCACACATTCGGTATGCGGCACAATATCAGAGGCATGCAAAAAAGCGGCTTTATCTAATCCGATATCCACAAAGGCTGCCTGCATTCCTGGAAGCACTCGGCTTACTTTTCCTTTATAAATATTACCGACAATGCCCCGTTTGGCTTCTCGCTCAATGTGGATTTCCTGCAAGATCCCGGTCTCGACCAACGCGATTCGAGTTTCTGTAGGGGTAACATTGATCAATAACTCTGCCGGCATTTTCACTCCTCAAGCTCCGCGTGGCTTATAAAAACCGTTTCAGTAATGACTCACTCTCAACGAGCGGCAAGCCAACCACCGAGCTATAACTTCCATGAATTGATGTTATAAATTTACCACCAATCCCCTGAATCGCATAACTGCCAGCTTTATCAACCGGCTCCCCGCTGTTCCAGTAATCTTTCATTTCAGCAGTTGAAATCGTTCGCATTGTGACATCCGTCGTGACTAAACACTGCTGCTGAATTCCCCCGCAAACCACCGCAACAGCGGTCAGTACCTGATGGGTCTGTCCACTTAGCAAACTCAACATTCGGATACTGTCAACCTCATCTTTCGGTTTGCCTAAAATACTTCCACAATAGCTGATGGTCGTATCCGCACCTAAAACCGGTAATGATTCCGGAGCATTTTGCTGTCCGGCGATGGCTTTTTCCAAAGCCATCCGCTGCACATACGCGACCGCGTCTTCTTCGGGATGTACTGACTCATCGATCTGCCCGTTCACCTGACAAAACTGATAATCCAGTAGAGAAAGCAATTGAAACCGTCGAGGAGAGGCTGATGCCAAATAAAAATCCATCTAGTTACTCCAACTTGAAATAACAACGGATTTTTCGCAGCAACAGATAAATCCAGGGCCAGATCACCATGGTGGTCAATGCGGGATAAAAATATCCCGTCGGAAATTCAACCCCTTTCAGCACATATTCAATCCAAAACACAGCAGACTTGCAGATAACCACGAGCACACCCACCACAACCGCTTGCTGCCACAACGACAAATTACGCATGCGAACATAATTCACCACCGTCACATATGCAATCAACGATAAAGCCAAGGCTCGAACCCCTAGAGTCGAGCCTAGTAATAAATCGAGGAGTAACCCACAGATAAATGCAGTCCCGATGCTAAAACGATGGGGGAGCGCCATACACCAGTATATCAATACGGCAACCACCCAATCAGGACGAAAAGCCGCCACTTGCTCCGGAAGCGGTAATATTTGCAAAATCAGAGCAAAAATAAAACTGAGGATCCCCATCAAGAATCCAATCGAACGACTCACTTTGAATTCTCCTGTGGCGTGACCGTATGTGTCTGAGTATCCTGATCTGGCCATAACAACAACAGATAACGTAATCGGTCTAAATTCACGATCGGTTTAGCACTGATCGTGGCAAACGGTTTACCCTCCTGATAATCAAACTGGGTTACAACCGCGACCGGATACCCTTCAGGAAAACGCCCACCTAATCCGGAGGTTACCAGCTCATCTCCGATCTGAATATCCGTACTACGGGGAACATTCGGTACCTGCAGCCGGTCGACCTCACCATCCCCTTCAGCAATCGCCCGAATGTCATTTCTAACCACCCGAACCGGAATAGCACTAGAACTGTCACTAATTAAGAGCACCCGACTGCTATTTCGAGCCACATGCAGGATCAAGCCAACAATTCCCCGATCATTAATCACGGGTTGCCCTTCATAGACCCCATCCTGACTGCCTTTATTAATCACAACCTGCTGAGAAAACGGATCAGAATCAACGGCCAAAATCTCGGTGACCATCCGCCGACCGAAGTGGCGCACCGGCGAATCCAACAATGCCCGCAACTGAGCATTCTCTTTACGCAGGTGATCAAGGATCAACAACTGCGCCTGCTGCTCACGCAACCGCTGACGCAACTGCATATTTTCAGAAAGCAAGGCTCTAGAAGAAACCCATTGCTGAGAGACGGTATCCATTATTTCTCGAGGTAAATTCGCTGCAAACTGCAGCGGACTTACGATCGAAGCTAAATAAGGACGAACTTTGGCGAAATAAAGTAATTTCGTATCGGCAGAAATTAAAGCCACCGCAACAATAAATGCCAGTAATAACCGCAATTGTAACGATGGCCCTTTACCAAACATTGGCTTCATGGGGATTACACCTTCTCCGATTGAAGCCGGAGCTTATTCATACTGGAACAGATCACCACCATGCATATCGATCATTTCCAATGCCTTACCTCCGCCACGCGCGACACAGGTTAACGGATCATCAGCAATAACGACCGGAATTCCAGTTTCTTCCATCAACAGGCGATCCAGATCTTTAACCAAAGCGCCCCCTCCGGTCAAAACCATTCCTCGTTCTGAAATATCCGAAGCCAGCTCTGGTGGCGACTGTTCAAGCGCGACCATCACGGCACTGACAATACCTGAAAGCGGCTCTTGCAACGCTTCTAAGATCTCGTTGGAATTAAGAGTGAAACTCCGTGGAACCCCTTCGGCCAGGTTACGACCACGCACCTCGATCTCTTTAACTTCATCGCCTGGATAAGCCGAACCAATCACGTGTTTAATCCGCTCAGCTGTGGCTTCACCAATCAAACTTCCGTAATTGCGGCGAACATAGTTAATGATCGCATCGTCAAATTTATCCCCACCAATACGCACCGATGACGAATAAACAACTCCATTTAACGAAATGATAGCGACTTCAGTTGTTCCACCACCGATATCGACCACCATTGATCCGGTGGCTTCAGAGACCGGGAGTCCGGCACCAATCGCAGCAGCCATCGGTTCATCGATCAAATAAACTTCCCGGGCACCAGCCCCTAACGCAGATTCCCGAATGGCCCGGCGTTCAACCTGGGTTGATCCACATGGGACACACACCAAAACCCGCGGGCTAGGTCGCAAAAAGTTATTTTCATGAACCTGCTTAATAAAATACTGCAACATCTTTTCGGTGACATAAAAGTCGGCAATCACACCATCTTTCATCGGACGAATCGCAGATATGTTTCCCGGAGTTCGCCCCAGCATCTGTTTGGCTGCATGACCGACCGCCGCCACACTTTTGGGGCTTCCTGCGCGTTCCTGGCGAATAGCGACTACGGAAGGTTCATTGAGGACGATGCCCTGATCTTTTACATAAATAAGGGTGTTGGCCGTTCCCAAATCGATTGATAAATCATTAGAGAAAATGCCTCTTAGCTTTTTAAACATTGCTAGATAAAATCCTGAAACTGTTGGGAATGGAATATATATGAATGCGCATAACTTTACCAACGCTCAAAGCATAGGGCAAGCGCCACTTGACAACAATGGAAAGTGATGAACATTTCTGTTTAATCCCTTTGAAATGATTAGTTCCTATCTCAAGTCTACTCTATTATTAAAGCGGACAATCCCTAACAAGCAGTTAAAAAATAATACTTCTTCGACCGACCCGAAAATAAAAGGTTCCGGAACAGATCAAGAAGCCTGATAAGGTGCAGGCGCTGCAAACCAAAGCCCTTGTCCCGCACTCACGCCTAATCGCTGTAACACCCGCCAATCCTGAGCGGATTCAACCCCAACCGCGACCACTTTGGCTTTTCCTTCAGCACTGGCCAAAATACTACTAATCGCCAAACGATTAACCTGCCGCTGATATAATTCACGAACCAAGCTAGGATGTAATTTGACATATGCCGGCCGCAGGTCATTAATATATTGCGTATTAAGCACACTTTGTCCGGCCCGGTCAATGGCGATCAAAATGCCTTTATCCCGAAGAGCATTAATACGCGCTTGTTGTCGACTCCCTAAAAAAGCCACCTGCTGCTCTTTTAATTCAATAATTAGGCGACTGGCCTGACGTGGATTAGTTTCCATCGCCCAATAAACGAGTCGCCGAATCACCGCACGATCCTGCAATGTCGAGACATCCAGATTAATACTCACCGCCAGACGACTGGTTTCCAGGCGCTCTAAGGCTCGATCAATCGCCAGCAAGTCAAATTGACGCACCAAACCACAGCGTTCAACCCAAGGCCAAAATACCCCGGCCGTCAGCCACTGTTCACCATCGCGGATCCGGGCCAATAACTCGATCGCATAAGGTTTTCGATTACTGGCGACGATAGGTTGTTCAAAATAGGATACCCGTTGCTCCTTCAATGCCATCTCCAGCATCGTCCGCCAACGAACTGAGCCTTGTCCGACATAACTGGCTTTAAATTCCCGATCCGCAACCAGATACCAACAATTACCTCGTTGTTGCCGGGCGATCCGTAGTGCATCATCCACCTGATGGATGACATCTTCAGGAGCATCTCCGAACTGATAACCCGCAATCCCGATGACGAAACTATCATCGCCATTGAGACCTTCCGGTAATGGAATTTTTTCCAGTTGCCGCAATAATGTCGAAGCGATTTCTTCGGCTTGAGTCATCGTGACCTGAGGGACCAGCAATGCAAAACAATCACCATCAACTCGCCCCACCACAGCATCCGGATTCTTCCGCGCATAGTTATTCAGCAATTGCGCCCCTTGCTGCAACAACAAATCCCCCGCAGAACGAGAATGCAGATAATTAATATCATCCATAATCTTAAACTGGATCAGAAAAACAGCTCCAATATTGGCATCAATATCGAGCATCTCCGTCTCCAGACGATTACTAAAGTGGGTCAGATTCGCTAATCCGGTCAATTCATCCACGAACGCATTTTCCCGGATCATGCGGTCAAACCGAGCGCGATCCTGACGCGCATCCTCTAACTGGAGTAACAACTGACTAATCGCCCGGCTGGCACTGTGCGGCCATTCCCCAGAATAGGGCTTCACAGCCGTATCCAGATGTCCACCCAAAATTCGCCGTCCTCGCAGTTCCAGCCGTTCAGCTCCCTGAAAAGCTCGGCGTAACCACTGAATACTCACCCACAAACCAATCGCAACGGTAATTAACCCCAACAACATATAACTCATCGCATCAGGGGTATAACTCAGACGTGTGAAAGGCGGTTCCACCCATAAGGTAATCTCAAAATTAACATGAGATTTCAAGGGGTAATGATATTTGACCAAATGCTCAAAGTTATCGTGATGCCGAATATCCCGGAAAGTATAAACAGTTCCGCCCTGATTACTCAGATCCATCCGGATAATCTGCTGCGCTCTGAGCCAATTCGGCAGCCACTGAGAGAATTCCGGGGTATCGGGTTGAACATCCAACTGACTGTCCAACAACTGTACAATCGCCGCAATTTTATAGGCTTGTTGATCATAGCCTAATTTTCGAAATGTTAACGCTCCACCAGTACCGACCAGCCCTACAGCCGTGACGACACAGATCACAATAAATAAAATAAATTTATTTGATAACTTCAAAGCGTTATTCCTATATAGGCGATCAGATAAAGCGCTCAATCATCAACAAACAAGAGTGATAACGTAACATATTTTAAATAAAACCGGATTCGCTATTCTATGTCATATTCAACTATCTCGATATGATAAATAAATATTTCAGCGGTTCTAAAAACCATCCATAATAAATAACGAATATCATGTCCGGGAACTGCATAAGGAAGAATATGCCTCGCTGCCATTGGCCTGGAAACGATCCAGAATATATTGCCTATCATGATCATTGCTGGGGGATGCCTGTTTTTAATGATCAGGAATTATTTGCCAAACTTTGTTTGGATGGTCAACAAGCGGGCCTGTCGTGGTTAACCATTTTACGCAAACATACAGAATATGAACGCTTGTTTGCTAACTTTGATCCTTTCCAGATCATAACCTTTGATCAAGCTTACATCGACAGCCTGATGCATGAACCAGGGATCGTCCGTAACCGACTCAAAATCAATGCCATCCTTGAAAATGCCAAAGCGTACGTAGCACTGCAACAAGCGGGGATTTCATTTAGCGATTACCTGTGGGCATTTGTTGGGGGTGCCCCTATCGATCACCAGATCCAAGACGAACAGGATATTCCAACCTCCAATTCTATTTCAAAGGCGATGGCCAATAACCTGAAAAAGAAAGGTTTTAAATTCGTGGGAGAAACCATATGCTATGCCTTCATGCAGGCGGTAGGCATGTATAATGATCACCGGGTTGATTGCCCTGCCCACAAAAGATGTCAGCAGCGGTATCAACACCTATTTAATAATCTGTCAAATCATCGTTAAATTAACACAAGTGTTCCGATCCCGAGTTCGGTCTTTCGCAGCGGATCGGTTTGACTTTTATTAAAGAGTTCTATCACTCAATATATGATTTTAATCGGACATTGGGTGATCCTGTGAATTTTATGCCTGCAGAAACTACTGAAACTTTATTTAAATAACGCATTGAGCAACTGATCAAAAGATCCCAGGAATAACCGTGTCACCTCATTTAATTGCTGCATTTATAACCACATTTTTTTTCGTCTCGTTAACACCGGGTATGTGTATGACACTCGCCATTTCACTAGGAATGACGATTGGCGTTAAACGTACTTGCTGGATGATGGTAGGAGAACTGATTGGAGTTGGATTAGTCGCTATTGCCGCTGTTGTCGGTGTCGCCGCTATTCTCTTTCATTACCCACTACTTTTTCATATTTTAAAATATGCCGGTGGGGCTTATCTCATCTATCTAGGCTATAAATTATGGCGCGATAAATCCCGACTCACCCTAGAAACCGATACTTCAAACAATGCCTCCCATACACGTGTACAACTGGCGTTACAGGGATTCATCACGGCGGTTGCCAACCCTAAAGGGTGGGTCTTCATGATTTCTCTACTTCCACCTTTTATTGATCCCACACGCGCACTAGTCCCCCAGCTGAGTATCTTAGTCGGCATTATCTTAAGTACCGAATTCACCTGCTTAATGCTCTATGCCAGTGGCGGACAAACCCTACGTCAGCACCTCTCCAATTCGGGCCATATGAGCATTATGAATCGAATTTCAGGAAGTCTGATGGCCATGGTCGGACTATGGTTGATGATGGCTTAAATTCTGATCATAAATCCTCGAAATGGATCTCTATGAGCGCTTGCGTAAGTTGCGATAAAGAGTCTCCATCCCTCTCAGTCGAGATACGCTCAGGGATTTACTGACTGATAATGCAAATTTTGAATGTAAATTGTGAAGCATCATGTTGAATTCAAATGAGCTTTCACTCATGATTCGTCTATACTCAGTCAGTATAATAAGACTAAAAGCAACATCAATGATATTACTGCGGTATTACGCCCGCTAGAGTGTCACCCAATTGATGCGAGCCATTAATTAACCAGAGAGAATAAACTATGCGTAAACTTCCCCTTACGGCGTGTCTCTTAGGGACCTTATTCGGTAGTACTGCTTTGGCTGCCGAAAATGGACACACCAGCAACAGCGTTGGAATGCAGGCAACGAACGGCTCTGTAAATGCCAGTATCAGCACTTCACCAGCTCCCGGGTTTAACTTTTTTGCCAATGGCCAATACTCGGATAAAAAAGGGACCCTCGGACAGGCTGGAGGTGAGTTTATCCAAGAGAATGGCAATTCATCCTTCGGATTGGGGGTAAAAGCGGTCATGATCCGGGCTCAGGATCGAGAAGATGGTGGGGTGTTAGCCATTGGTGGTCACTACGACTATCAAATCAATGACCGACTATCGACCGGTGCGGAATTCTATTATTCACCGGATATGCTGTCTTTCCATCATGTCGATAAGTATTTGCAGTACGGTGCAAAAGTTGGCTATGGCGTCGTGGATAATGTCATCATGACGGCAGGTTGGCGACATACTGAATTCGGTTATAGTAACGAGGATACACTCGATTACGAAAATAACTTCTACGTCGGTTCTGAATACCGCTTTTAATCCTACGATCATTGGGGACGTCTCTCCAATGATCGCTATTCATTATTTCTACCAATCAAATATATATACACAATCAATTTTATTAACAAGTTGAGTTGCGGCATAGTAGTTATCAATGACTCATACACAAGGAATCATCATGTTAGAAAGTCGAGAAGGTCAACAAGTCCCATCGGTCACATTCCATGCACGCCGTAATGATGAATGGCAAGAAATCAGTAGCGATGCTTTATTTAAAGGTAAAAATGTCGTTCTTTTCGCATTGCCAGGTGCTTTTACACCGACATGTTCTTCCGCACATTTACCTCGCTACAATGAACTGGCTCCCATCTTTAAACAAAATGGGATCGATGACATCATCTGCCTTAGCGTTAACGATACATTCGTCATGAACGCATGGCTAGCCGATCAAGAAGCTGAAAATATTACTGTCGTTCCAGACGGTAATGGTGAATTCACTGCCGGCATGAATATGCTAGTCGATAAGAATGAATTAGGATTCGGCAAACGTTCATGGCGTTATTCCATGCTGGTTCGCGACGGTGTAATTGAAAAAATGTTTATTGAACCGAATAAACCAGGCGACCCATTTGAAGTTTCCGATGCCGATACCATGTTGGAATACATCAATAAAGATGCCAAAAAACCGGATTCTGTCAGTTTGATCACCAAACCAGGTTGCCCATTCTGCGCTCGAGCCAAAAAAGCACTCCGAGAACGCCAAATCCGTTTTGAAGAAATCGTTCTGGGGAAAGATGCCACAACCGTCAGTCTAAAAGCCATTAGCGGCGCGACAACCGTGCCACAGGTCTTCATTAACGGTCAACACATTGGTGGCAGTGACGAATTACTTTCCTTTCTGGAAGCCTAGTTCAGAGACTGCTCAATCAATGTAATCAATCCGGGTTGTTGCCCTAAGTGTGGCAACAACAAAAAACGGCAGTTCGGATAGGTTCGATTTGCCTCAGCGACTAGTTGGGGCAAATCGATTTCGACATGTGTCCCTGCAGCCAAAAAATAAGGGAACAATACCATTTCAGTCATGCCCTCTGTGACCAACTGCTCAAGTTTTTCAGTCACCGATGGAGATACACATTCTAAAAATGCCCCTTCTATCCGCTCAAATTGGCGTTGCAATGATGAATGCTGCAACTGCTTGACCACCGCCAGCACTTCCTGATTAGAGGCCTGTCGCCGACTGCCATGAGCAATAAATAAAAATGCTTTTTTTGACATTGAATTGGCTAGTGAAAGAAATGGGCAGAAACACTGCCCATTAAATTTATTGGAAAAAACCGAATAATTGATAAATAATTATTTAACGGCTTCTTTTAATGCTTTACCCGCAACAAATGCAGGAACATTAGCTGCAGCAATCTGGATTTCTGCACCAGTTTGAGGGTTACGACCGGTACGTGCGGCACGATGATTTACTTTGAAAGTCCCAAAACCGATCAGCTGAACCTGATCACCACCTTTGAGCGTCTCAGTAATAGATTCTAGAGTAGTTTCCAACGCTGCTTTAGCTTGTGCTTTAGAAAGATCCGCTTTTTCTGCAATAGCGTCAATCAGTTCAGTTTTATTCATAGATAAGTAATCCTTTGTGATTATTTTCGATTAGCCGAAAATACTTTAAGAGAAAAAAAAACGCTTAGCAAAGATTTTTTCACCCAAGAAGCTAGATTTGACGCACTTTCGAGATAAGAATCATAAAAATCATTCGTCTGCTCAGTGCCTCAAGACTAGTTCTTAAGAGTTAATCATCCTGCAACGATATTCCTAAATTACTAATATTTTGGTTCCATACAATCGGTCTTACCTCTTTGATAAATACAGGATTTTGTTTGTATTCACAGGCTAGCTGATAACAGTACTCCTGAAAGGCTAATTCATCCTGTACCAAAGGTTGCTGAACCAATTGCGCTTCACTGAGCGTATCAGCGAATTGCATTTCCAAAAAATAGATGACACTTCCCATTGAGATCTGACTCACCTGAGCCGCTTCATCGCCATCTGCCGATAGTATGCCATTGAACAACACCTCTATCGAGACACAACAATCAATTGCAGGATAAACCCCGAAAATATCAAAATCACGTTCATCGGGTATATACGATTGAAAATTTTCCTGCTGAATCGCAAAATTAATACGCGCTTTAGGCTGTCCGAGATATTCCCAAACCAGCTCTAAATACTTTTGTATCCCCTGCCCCGATGCAAACCCGGTACTTTCAGCAAATAACTGAAAATTAGGCATCATCCGTTGCGTCAGACAAGCCCCGAAAAAAAGCTGGGAATGGCGATCCAACAGAGCCAGTTGCTTGATAAACGAAGCTGATATCATCAAGTATCCTTGGCAATATAAAGGCGCAATTGTAAAAGAAAGTGACTAAAACACCAGAAATATTCCGAGTAAATCGGCCGAATTTCCTGTTTATCTGATGATTATAGACAGGACAGCCTAAAATTTATTCATTTTATCAGGCAAAATAATATCTGAATGTCTATTATGGGGAAATATGATGTCGGCAAGCATACTCTTTATCGGAACCGATCTGGTACATCTATATGAAATTGTGCAGCAACGATGGACTCAAGTTCGCTGTTTTCATTACGCGACTGCTGATATGCCAGAGCCGGATGCCTTACAGTCCAAAGTATTAATCGCATCCCCCTCAGATAGTCAGCAACTGATAAAACAAATGCCAAATCTCGGATGGGTGCAATCCATTTTTGCCGGCGTGGATCTGCTGTTATCCGCAGATCTTCCGAAAAATTACTGCCTGACCAATATTAAAGGGATCTTCGGCCCTCTAATGGCTGAATATGTCTTCAGTTATATTTTAGCCTGGCAACGCCATCATCACGACTATCGACAAGCACAGCATCAAAAACGTTGGCAACCTCAATCTTATCGACCCATCCGACATATGCAGCTACTCAGTTTGGGCGGTGGAGGAACGGCTCAGGGGATCGCCCGAATCGCTCAACAATTTGGAATGCAAACATTCGCACTCACGCGTTCAGGTGAAAAAATGCCTTTTTTTAATACAACCCGAACCTGGGATTCAGGACAGGAATTATTAAGTCAGGCGCAGATCATCGTCAATACCCTACCCGCGACACCGGCCACCTATCATTGCGTGAATGAATCATTACTCGCACAATTTCCCAAGCAGGGCTTATTTATCAATGTGGGACGAGGTTCAACCGTCGATGAACCAGCATTACTGCGGTTTTTAGAACGAACGCCAAAGATGCAAGTGGTACTGGATGTGTTTGAACAAGAACCCTTAACGCCGGAGCACCCGTTTTGGGAACATCCTCAGGTCACTATCACACCACATGTAGCCGCGCCAAGCCTCATGGAAGACATTGAAGAGCAGATCCTAGATAACATCAGCCGCTATCTGAACCAGCAGCCGCTCAAAAATATTATCGACTTTTCAATTGGATATTAGGGTTCACTTAACTCATTAAGCGTCACAGACCACGCGGTGTTCAAAATGGATTTAATTTGAACAAAATTCAACCACGAAAGGTCAACAGCCCCTAGGAGCTATTAATCACTCCCTTGACAAACTGGGCGCTGATCTGGGCTTGATTACGGCGAGCCGAGGCCAGAATATCCGCATAACGGGTCGGTTTAGGGAGCCGGTAGCCATCCAGACAATAACAGCTCCAATAAAGGCTTTGTTCCAGACTGATGCGGTGTCCCGGAGAAATATACAGCGGATTACAACGGGCTTTAGTTCGGATAACCCAGCCAATCTGTCGCTGCTGAGCAGTCAAAGGCTGGGCCTGCAGTAGCGATGCTGTTAATGGTGGATGCTGGCCAAACAATCTGGATTTGGCCACCCCAATACTCGAACAATTCAGTTCTAATCCAAGTTGTGCGGCATTACCAAAACCCCGAGGATGAGCAATGCCCTGTCCATCCACCAGTAATAAATCAGGTTTCACGGGTAAAGATCGCCAGGCTTGCACTAATGCAGGAACCTCACGAAAAGCCAATAGTCCGGGAATATAAGGCATCTGATTATCACACACCGCGATCACGGCGACATAAGGCGCCAAACTTTGCGCATCAAACACACAAATCGCAGCCCGAACCTGTTTTCCCTGATTAATCAATCCAATATCCGCACCACCAATCCACTGCGGTTTAACATCTGATGGGGAATGATCGAGTAATAGTGATTGCTGATGTTGCCATTGTTTCGCCTCTGCAACCGAGAAAGGCCACTGCCATTGGTTCATCCAGACCTTACCTCTGAACGATTAAATTAACTTCCTGATGTTAAAACTAAACGCAGCGGAAATGGAAACATTTCCGTATCCAGTTCCAAAGGAGGCTCTGCTAACACGAAGTCAATCCCGTTATCGAGCAAGCGTTGGATCATCTCACTATCCCACTGAGAATGAGCCGCGTCCTGTTGATAATCGAAATAGATCGCATCCACCAGTAATAGCTCCGGCAGTTGCATCAATATGGGTAATAACGGTGACTCTAGCCAGATCTGAAATTGACATTGATGTAATTTATAGGCCGACTGATTAAAAAGTTCCTTCGAAATGGAGGTCGGTAATTGATGGATTAACAAGACAATGTTTCGCCATGAAAAACGCAATTTTAGCAGCCGATCCAACAACTCCGTCATTAACGAACCATTACACATCTGAGCAGCATCAATCGGCAATAATAACAAACCATCGCTATTTCCATGCTGCAAGTGACCAACAGCCGCTTCAACCTGCGTCAACAATCCCGGATCATTGTCCGAATTTTCTATAAACGGTGCCTGAATTCCAATGAATCCATCATCTTGAGACCGGAATAACGGACGATAATGACTCTTATCCATATCGCTGGGGTTTAGCGTGACCTGACACGCCCCACTGCCTGTTCTTTCATTCATGCCGATAGCATATGAATTCTTCCAGTTGACAACAATTGGGGAAAATCACTATATAGTTCCCCCATCACAGCGCAAAATCATGCCTCTTTTTCAACCCGCTTAAAACTGGCACACTAGAATTAAGGGCTGAGGGGTATCTGAGCTTGATTTATTCAACGTTAGACCTTGTTTGTAGCAACGTCTGCCTTGCCTAAATCACGCTCAAATGACGACCCAAACAATGACGCTCCCTCGACGACCCGAATAATTTTTGTCAAATGACTAACCAAATAAGAAGGATAACCATGTTAAAAAGACTGGGGGTTACACTAGGGCTGGCACTTTTACTGGGCGGATGTGCCGATTCATCCATGATATCTTCCCAGCAAACACCTTCGATACCGACCAAACAGGTTTCTGATCACGATTTGAATCAACAACAGCTCTCAGGATTATTATGGATGCAACGAGCTGCTGAATATCGGGCATTATGTTATCAGGCCTTCAATATTGCCCACGAACGAGTCAATCAAGCCCTGAATCAGGATCATGACAAACCCTTGGCCGTGATTGTCGATATCGACGAAACGGTTTTGAATAACACACCTTATCAGGCCTGGTTGCTCGATCAGGATCATGGGTTCTCAAACCAAAGCTGGCATCGTTGGGTTAAAAGTGCCCAAGCCACCGCGATCCCAGGCGCATTAGGATTTCTGAACTACGTCAGTGAAAACGGCATCCAAGTTTTTTATATTACCAACCGACAGGATTCGGAAAAACAACCGACACTGACTAACCTGAAACAATTAGGATTTCCAAATGCGGATGCCTCCCACTTACTGATGCGGACCACCACCAGCAACAAGGGCGCACGTCGTTATTCGGTGCATCGCCAATTTGATATTGCGGTTTACCTTGGCGATAATCTGGCCGATTTTTCATCCCAGTTCGGCGGAAAAACAACCGAACAACGAAACGATCTGACCACTCAGAACCAAAGCCAGTGGGGAGCACAATTCATTATATTGCCTAACCCCATCTATGGGGGTTGGGAGAGTGCTCTGATCCATTACAATGGCAAAGCCAGTACTGCGGAAAAAGATCGGCTTCGCCGTCAGGCGCTACTGCCGTGGCATCCTTAAAATAAAAAAATCTTAGCCGCAATCAGTAATAACATCACGGCAAATAGCCGTTTCAGTAAGAGCTGGGGCCAACGGTGAGCCAAACGAGCGCCAATTCGAGCACACCAGGCGCTCGTCACGACGATTCCCAGCCAAGCTGGTAAATAGATATACCCTAAGCTCCATTCGGGTAATTGAGCCGACTGTTGACATCCCATAACGGCATAGGTCAGCGTTCCGGTCAACGCAATAGGTAATCCACAAGCGGCTGAAATTCCAGCTGCTTTTTTCATCGGTTGACCACAATAATTCAGAAAGGGTACCGAGACACTACCGCCGCCAACCCCAAACAATGCCGATTTAAAACCAATGAAACCACCGACTAACGAGGTCACCCAAAATTTGGGCATGGAACGTGAGGACACACAGTTATGACTCAATAACATTTTGAGGGCGATTAAAACCAGGTAGATCCCAAATAGATTTTCCAATAGTTGTCCATTTAGACCATGCGCCAGCACACTCCCCAATAAAGCCCCTAGTACGATTCCGGTACTCATTTGGCGTACGATGCGCCAGTCAATGCCATCTTGACGATAATGGCCATAGGTCGAATTTGCGGCAGTAACAATAATTGTAGCCAGTGAAGTTCCCATGGCCATATGCACCGACAATGCCGCGGGGAAATGCAACAGATGAAAGGTAAACACCAGGACCGGAACAATCACCAACCCGCCCCCGATACCAAACAATCCAGAGAGTAATCCGGCTAACGCACCTAACCCCAAATAGAGCAGTAACATGACATACCTTTTCGAAAAATAGCCATTATCAGACTAACAAGCCTACATCTCACCATTATGACAATGCATGATAAGGCTGACTCAAGCGATGAACAGCATTCACAAAAGCAGCAACATGCTCAGGAGGAACATCCTGATGGATCCCATGCCCCAGATTAAAGACATGCCCAGCTTCTGAACCATATTGAGCCAAGATCCGAGCGACTTCCTGTTCAATCACATCGACAGGAGCATATAACACGCTCGGATCCATATTCCCCTGCAAAGCCACCTGATGACCAACTCGGGCCCGAGCATCCCCTAATTCACAGGTCCAATCAATGCCAACCGCATCACAACCACTTTGGGCGATCCACTCCAGCCACTGACTGCTATTTTTGCTAAACAGTGTCACAGGGACTCGACGTCCCCGAGCGGAATGCGTCAGACCTTCAACAATTTGCTGCATATAATCCAAAGAGAAAGCGCGATAGCAATCTGAGCTCAATACGCCCCCCCAGGTATCAAAAATCATAATAGACTGAGCCCCGGCGGCAATTTGCGCATTCAGATAATCGGTGACCGCAACCGCCAACTTATTCAACAATAAATGCAGGCTCTGAGGCTCTCGATACATCATACTTTTAATTATGGCGAACTGCTTGGTCGGTCCCCCTTCGACCATATAGGTTGCCAGTGTCCACGGACTTCCGGCAAAACCAATCAAAGGAACCGCACCATCCAATTCATGTGATATGGTCGTCACCGCATCGATGACATATTTCAAATCGGTCAGCGGATCGGGAATGACGAGTTGCTCAATCTGCCGGCGTTCCTGTATTGGGGTTTTAAAACGAGGACCTTCCCCCTGGACAAAATGAAGTCCTAATCCCATCGCATCCGGGATTGTTAAAATATCTGAAAATAAAATGGCAGCATCCAACTCAAAACGACGTAACGGTTGGAGAGTCGCCTCACAAGCCAGATCAGGATCACGACACAAACTCATAAAATCGCCCACCTGTTGTCGCAAAGCTCGATATTCGGGAAGATAGCGCCCGGCTTGCCGCATCATCCATACTGGTGTGCGATCAACTTTCTGTCGAAGCAGTGCCCGTAAATAGCGATCATTTTTAAGTTCAGTCATGGCAATTGAGATCCTGGCGATAATGTCGGCAGCATTGTAATGTGCTTTGGTCTGAAACCCAACCTCTGTCATTCGATCCGCGGTGAGTGGTACTCCTGACGGATCTCATCACAAAGTTGATCGATCAACCTTCGAGCAATCGTGCCAGTTGCAGCCAATGGCGGCAGTTGGTCAATCTCAAACCAGTTAGCTTCCTTAAGCTCACTACGCTGGATCCGAATCGCACCATCTGCATAATCCGCTAAATAGGCCACCATCATCGAATGTGGAAACGGCCAAGGCTGGCTACCGACATAGCGCAGCTTATCCACTTTTAATCCCACTTCTTCTTGTACTTCACGCAACACACACTGTTCTAAGGTTTCACCGCCTTCCACAAATCCGGCAATTACGGTATAAATCGGTGTTGAACGCTGCGTATGCCGGTTATGCTGAGCCAATAAAATTTGAGATCCCTTACGGATACCGACAATAATACTAGGGGATAATCGAGGATAGGCTCTGAATCCACAACTCGGACACTGCATGGCCAATTCCCAGTCAACCTGCTGCATCGGTTGACCACATTGACCACAAAATCGATGGGTTTTTAAAAATAACTGCCGTTGCATCGCCTTGCCCGCCAGATTAAAAAAATCGCTGTTCAGCTCATTGAGCAAACTATACAGCGACACCCACTCTCCTAATCCAATATCGATAGGCTCATCAAATGCCAGCGAATAACAAGGCTCGCCCTGATAATCACACAAATATTCCGCTTGAACCAACACCGATTCATCAACCGGCATTTCATCCATCTGACCAAATGGAATATGAGAGCCCTGAGGCACGCACAATAACTGTTGTTGACAAGTGAAAAACCACCAGCCAGCCAAGTCGGGCCGAAAATGATTCTGCAAAGGATTTGAAAGTGACATAGCTCTCCTTATTGTATCGGAGTAGTAAAAATCGACCCACAGAACCTTGATCTATTTTCGATGTTAAACCAGAGTTAAAAGGTGGGTTGAAACCATCTTGTTCACCGACAGAGATTGCCGGAGGTAAATTATGCTCACACGTGTAACTCAAGCTCAGGAGCTTTGGGGCGGAGCTGATAAAAATATAGATGCCTGGCTTAACGCCCGAAAACGGTTGCTGGTTGAATATTGCCAATTGGTTGGCCATAAAAAACAGTACAAACCCAGCGCTCCGTTACCCGATATTGAAGCCATTGGTCATTTTTGTAACCATCTGGTCGATTATGTATCCACAGGGCACTTCGGTATCTTTGATCAAATCATCGAAAATTGCCAAGACTACCAACGAGTCCATCATTGTATTAGCCGTCTATCACCAACAACCGATGATATTCTAGATTTTTATGACCAATTTAGTGCCTTGGATGAACAGGTCTCATTGGATCATTTTGATCGGGCTTTAGGCAAGCTGGGCGAAACTTTAGAAGCACGTTTTAATATTGAGGATAAATTACTCAAAGCGTTATATCAGCACTCTATCGATGAACCACTGGTGGCGATCTAACCCACATCGACAAGCCTTACGAACCGGTTCATCACCATAAACGATAAAAAGGTCCAAAATGGACCTTTTTATTATTTTCAAACCCGAAGATTATTCGGCGGCTGGTTTATCAGCTGTTTGATCTTTGATGCTTAACAATTCAACATCAAAAATCAATGTTGAATTCGCCGGAATCGAACCCGCTCCGGTATCGCCATAAGCCAATTTAGATGGAATAAACAACCGATATTTACCACCAACGTGCATCAGCTGAACCCCTTCGCTCCAACCAGAGATCACCCGATTCAATGGGAATGTCGCAGGTTGTCCTCGATCATATGAACTATCAAACTGTTTGCCGTTAATTAAAGTACCTTTGTAATTCACGGTCACTGTATCAGTTAATTTAGGCTGAGGACCATCGCCTTCTTTCAAGACTTGATACTGTAAGCCAGATGCAGTGGTCACCACCCCTTCTTTTTTGGCGTTTTCCGCTAAGAATTTTTCACCATCAGCTTTAGCCTGAGCCGCATCTTTAGTCGCTTTTTCTTTAGCCAACGTCGACATCTGTTTATCTAAGCTTTGTAAAACAGTTTTCATTTCATCATTGGACAGTTGTGATTTATCCGCCAATCCTTCACGCATCCCCGCCAGCACAAAGTCACGATCCAATTTTAAGCCCAGAGATTCCTGTTGCTTCAAGGTGCTGTTAACATAGCCTGAAATTGAAGCCCCAATTGCATAAGCCTGTTTTTGGGCATCTGTCTTCAATTCGACTTTTGACGCAGCGTTACTCTGCTGCTGGCAGGCACTCAAAGCCAATACCGATACAGCAATCAGAGATACTGCAAAATATTTTTTCATTCCAACTCCTCCAGAACCTAGTTTTAAAACACGGTGATTTCATCTAGGCTTAGCTTAGCATTGTAAATTTACATTTTTCTAAATAGGCGGCTTATACTAACGTCTATCGGAACGTCTAGAAAGTAATAGGAAGCGAATTCATTCATAAATTTTTACAAATTGAGCGTTATATAGCGTGTCTGATCGTTTTAGTCACCCTGCTGAGTGGCTGCCAACCTCAAACCAACGCCAGCAAAACGCTCCGGCTGGATGCCAATCAAACTTTTGCAGCAACTCTATCAGATGATGGAGGGATGGCGTTATTGTCTACAGCGGATCAACAAATGGTGCTCTGGCAGCTCACACCACAGGTCCGAGCCCGGTTTCGCTGGCAACAACAATCCAATAACGACGTTTTTATCGTGAAATTTGCACCACAGCATCGTTATGCAATTTCCGCGTCTAGGCATGACTTTGCCATCTGGTCGACTCAAAGTGGTGAATCACAAGGATACTGGCAAGTCGGACAATCCGTGATCAGAGATATCGCACTTTCGGCCAATGGAGAACAGGTCATTATTGGTCTGGAAAATAGCAAAGTTATTATCGTCAATGTCGTCACCGGACGACGATTGGAATTCTTAGGTCATTCAGAGGCGATTAATCAAGTTCGTTTATCCGCCAATGGTCGTTATGCATTCACCGCTGGGAATGACCATCAGGCGCTGCTCTGGGATACACAATCGGCTCAAATCATCCAGCGTTTTACTTTCAACTCCCGAATTACCCAACTCGCACTCGATCCAGAGGGACACTTAGCCTTTGTCGCCGACAGCCAGAATAAAGCCTATCTTTATGCGATCCCTTCGGGTCGTCCCATCAGTCATTTAGCCATCCACGTCCGGCAGAAAATTTTTAGCTCTGCCCGATTCGTCCATCATGGCCAATGGCTGCTGACAGGATCACCGAACCGTCAATTACAATTATGGGATGTTCGTTCCGGACAACTGATGCAAGAATGGAAAGTGGGGGTAAATACTCGCTATCGCCCAGCGAGTGCTGTTGTATATGATGCCGTAATCGATGACAATAACCGGATCATCAGTGCCAGTTCCAGTGGACTGGTCGAATATTGGACCATCAAATAGGCGAGCGTTTTATGCCCTCGAAATTAGAGCAACGCATTGAACAATTAGAAATGCAGATTGCGTTTCAAGACGATACGATCGAACAGTTAAACCAAGCATTGACCGATCAACAATGGCAACTGGATAAAATGACCCGACAGCTTCAACTTCTGGGCGATAAATTCAAAGAATTTCAACCTAGCCCAATCGCCTCGCAAGCCGAAGAAACGCCTCCGCCTCACTATTAATCGGCCTGGCAAAAACCACGGCCGTAATGATTTGCGGTCAATGCCGATTATGCTAGCATGCTGGCTAACCTCTGCTAAAAAAGTCCGGCTATATGCAGTTTTCTGATTACACGGTGCGTCAGGCACAATTTTCTGATTTAGAAGCGATCGTTGCAATTTATAACAGTACCGTTGCCTCTCGGCAGGTAACGGCCGATCTGGAACCGGTCACCGTTGAAGCTCGAATCCCCTGGTTTAATGAACATGAACATGCCGGACGACCCGTTTATGTTGTCCTCGACACACAGGGACAAGTCCAAGGGTGGTTTAGTTTCAGCGCTTTTTATGGTCGTGATGCTTACCGAGCCACCTGTGAAATCAGTATTTATCTGGCTCCGGAATGTCGAGGAAAAGGCTGGGGAACTCGCTTATTAACTGATGCGGAAGCCATTGCCCAAACCTTACAGATCAACGTATTACTCGCGGTTATTTTCAGCCATAATATACCGAGTATCCGGCTATTTCAGAAATGCAACTATCAACATTGGGGAGAACTCCCAAAGATCGCGGAAATGGAGCAACAACTGTACAGTGTGACACTGATGGGAAAACGCATCGACTAAAGCTTAAAGGTTTGAATAACCGATCCGGGTGCAGCAATCTGGGGCACGGGATCTTTGGCTAAATCGGCTTTAAACCCGCAACTCACACATTCAATGATCGGATGCTGCTGATGATCTAAGGTCATTTTGAGCGAATCCAATTCATGACACTGCGGACACTCGGCTCCAGCAATAAATCGATGCTTCATTATTATCTCTCCAGTTTCGACACTTCAGGCTATTTTAAGTTATGATGCCGCCATTATGGGATTGCCAACCTAGATTATGATCACAGCACAACAAATTACACTCCAACGAGGCACCAAAGTCTTACTCGACCAGACATCCATGGTCATCCATCCCGGACAATCCGTTGGATTAGTCGGCAAAAACGGTTGTGGCAAATCGACGCTTTTCGCACTGCTGAAAGGCGAACTGACAGTTGATGCCGGTGAACTCTCGGTCCCTGCCAATTGGCAGATTGCCAGTGTCTCGCAACAAACACCGGCGATGCAATGTTCAGCGCTCGATTATGTCATTGATGGCGATAAAGAATATCGCCAAATCAGCCACGAGCTGGAACTAGCACAGCAACAAGATGACGGTATTGCCATTGCCCGATTACATGGTCAGTTGGATGCCATTGGCGGCTATCAAATTGAAGCACGTGCAGCGACCCTGCTCGCAGGCCTTGGCTTTAGTGATAGTGAGCAGCAACACCCGGTAGCAAGTTTCTCCGGCGGTTGGCGAATGCGCCTCAACTTAGCACAGGCCCTGATCTGCCGCAGTGATCTACTGCTGCTCGACGAACCGACCAACCACTTAGACCTCAACACCGTGGTCTGGCTGGAACAATGGCTAAAACGCTATCCGGGCACGCTGGTGATCATCTCCCATGACCGCGATTTTCTCGACGCCAGTGTCCGTAAAATCATTCAGATCGAAAATACCAAGTTGAATGAATATACCGGTAACTACAGTGATTTCGAGCGCCAGCGTAGCGAAAAGCTCGCCCAGCAACAATCACTACACGAGAAACAGCAACGCGAGCGCGATCACCTGCAAAAATATATCGACCGTTTCCGCTATAAAGCCTCAAAAGCCAAACAGGCCCAAAGCCGAATCAAAGCGTTAGAAAAAATGGAGTTAATCGGCCCGGCGCATGTCGACTCGCAGTTTAATTTCGAATTTCAGCAACCGGATGCCCTGCCACAACCACTGCTGACCATGGAAAAAGTCAGTGCCGGTTATGGTGAGACCACCATTTTGCAGGAGATCAAATTCAATCTGGTCCCCGGCAGTCGAATTGGTTTGTTAGGACGCAACGGTGCCGGTAAATCGACCTTTATTAAACTGCTCAGTGGCGATTTAGCCCCTCAGGCCGGCGTACTGGAGGTCAATCCGGGGGCTCAGATTGGCTACTTTGCCCAACACCAGCTCGAAACACTGCGCGAAGATGAATCGCCGCTGCAACACATGCAGCGACTAGCACCACAAGAACCAGAACAGTCGCTGCGCAATTATCTGGGAAGTTTCGGCTTTCAGAATGACCAAGCGCTATCACTGGTCAAACCATTCAGTGGCGGGGAAAAAGCCCGTTTAGTGTTAGCGCTACTGGTCTGGCAACGGCCGAACCTGTTACTACTAGACGAACCCACCAACCATTTAGATCTTGAAATGCGTCATGCGCTCACCATGGCACTCCAGAGTTTTGAAGGGGCGATGGTTTTGGTCTCACATGACCGAGCACTGCTCCGGGCGAGCTGTGATGATTTCTATCTGGTGGACGGTGGACAGGTTCAAACCTTTGATGGAGATTTGGAACAATATCAACAATGGCTGATTGACGCCCAAAGGACCGCAAAAAAACCAGAAACCCTGAGTGCGTCCGATAGCACCCTCTCCAGAAAAGAACAAAAACGCCTCGAAGCTGAATTTCGTCGAAAAACACAGCCTATTCGAAAATTACTCGATAAACTGGAAAAACAGACCGAAAACCTGCAAAACCAACTCAACGAAATTGAACAGCAGATGAGTGATCCATTGCTGTATGAAGCAAGCCAAAAAAAACAACTGGCTGACCTCATACAGAAACAAACCTCGCTAAAAGCAGCCTTAGAAGAAAGTGAAGAGCAATGGTTAGCGCAAGAAGAACAGCTTGATACACTACAAAAAGAATGGAATAACGAAAACAATTCTTATTTATAAGATGATTAAGTCCTAAAAAAGCATAATTTACCCCATATGGATGAGTTAATTTAACAATAAACTCATTAATATGAAGTGGCTTGTTACTATCTTTTGCTTGTACTTGCTTTGACAGCGCCCGGTGATTTCACCGGGTTTCTTTTATGCTTTCCCCATCACCAAAATTTTAACGTAGATTTAAAAAGAACCCCGCTTTCAACGCATTAATCCATATTTAACCGTATATTCCAGATCCATAGCGTTTTTTTGAATAAAAAGCTCATTTTGATAGTATTCCAATACACAAGCTTCCGTTTGTCATCGATAAAACAGCCCAATCAACATAAAATAGACCACTTCCAAAGCTGATGACCGTTATCTATGCAGACACGAAGGATCACAACAGATACAAAAAACCCTCATAGAATGAGGGTCTTAGGCAACGCCATAGGAAAATCGTGACGGAGCAACGGTTACAATGTATATGCTGCCAATTGGGCTTTAGCCTGTTCTAACTGAGGAGCAGCCACTTCATCCCCCATAGCCAAACCTTCCGCATAAACAAACTCAACGTCAGTCATCCCTAAGAAGCCCAACAAAGTTTTCAGATACGGTGTCATATGATCAGTGCCACCATTTTTGTGCAAGCCACCACGCGATGAAACGACCAGTACTTTTGTATTGTCGATAAGACCAACCGGACCCGTTTCTGTATAACGGAAGGTCACACCAGCACGCGCAATTAAATCAATCCAGGTTTTTAACTGAGTGGGGATGCCAAAATTATACATTGGAGCCGCCATCACAATCAGATCTGCTTCTTTTGCTTCTTTAATTAACTGATCCGATAATGCCAACACGTCTTGCTGACGAGCATTTAATTCGCCATTTCCACTCAATGCACCGATCAATTCACCATCCAAAACTGGAATCGGCGTCACCGCCAAATCACGAATAGTCAGCTCTGCATCCAACCCTTGAGTAAATTCATCTATCAATTTTGAAGACTGCGAGTAATCTCCTAGAATGCTCGACTTTAAAACCAATACCTTTTTCATAACCATTCTCTCCTAACTTGTTGAAAACAAGATTAACACTTCTAAATAATCGAATATATTTAATAATATTGACTTCAGTGTTCGATTTTTTAGAACGTCAGAGATTAGGTGCTAACCACCGCTCAGCTTCTTCCAGCGACATACCCGCTCGCCGTGCATAATCTTCCAGTTGATCAGACTGAATTTTAGCAACCGTAAAATAGCGAGCCTCGGGATGACTAAAATACCAACCTGAAACCGAAGCTCCTGGCCACATGGCATAACTTTCAGTCAACTTCATACCGATACGTTCTTCGACCTCTAATAATTCCCAGATCAGTTTTTTCTCGGTATGTTCAGGGCAAGCAGGATAGCCCGGAGCGGGACGGATCCCTTGATAGTGTTCCCGAATCAATTCGTCATTACTCAGGGCCTCATCCGGACTATAGCCCCAGATTTCCCGGCGTACCCGCTCATGCAGATATTCAGCAAAGGCTTCAGCTAAACGATCGGCGACCGCTTTAACCATGATCGCATTGTAATCATCACCCTGATCCTTATAACTATCAGCCCATTCATCTTCACCAAAACCTCCAGTAACAGCAAACGCGCCGATATAATCTTCCACCCCACTCGCTTTCGGAGCGATAAAATCAGCCAGTGAATAGTTAGCACCTTTCGGTTTTTCAGTCTGCTGGCGTAGTTGATGACTCACGCCTAATCGCTGTTGCCGAGAAGAGTCACTGTAAATTTCAATGTCATCATCCACTCGATTAGCCGCAAAAATCCCGATCACGCCACGGACCTGCATCAGGGATTCATGTTCTAACCGGTCCAACATCGCATTGGCATCATCGAATAATGAGCGAGCCTGCTCACCGACCACCTGATCGTCTAAAATACGCGGATATTTTCCGGCTAATGACCAGGTCATAAAAAATGGCGTCCAATCGATATATTTTCGCAAGGTTTGAATAGATACGTCAGTGATCGTCTGAACCCCTAATTGTCGAGGCGCCGTAGGCTGATACGTTGTCCAATCCGTTTTAAAACCATTCTCCCGCGCCCGAGCCAAGCTCACCGGCGCACTGCGAGGTCGTTTGCGGGCGTGCTGTTCCCGCACAATCTCATACTCTTCTTTCAGACGAGCCACAAACGCGGGTTTATTTGTTTTTGAAAGCAGGCTCTGGCAGATCCCCACGGCTCGTGAAGCATTTGAAACATACACCACCGGATGTGAATAATTTTGCTCGATTTTCACCGCAGTGTGCGCTTTCGACGTCGTGGCGCCACCGATAAGCAGAGGGAGATCCAGACCATGACGTTCCATCTCTTTAGCCACATGCACCATTTCGTCCAATGACGGTGTAATCAGCCCGGATAAACCGATCATATCGGCTTTTTGCTCTTTGGCGACCTGCAGGATTTTGTCGCAAGGAACCATCACTCCCAGATCGATCACTTCAAAGTTGTTACACTGCAACACCACACCGACGATATTCTTGCCGATATCATGAACGTCCCCTTTCACCGTCGCCATCACAATCTTGCCGTTGGATTGCTGATCCTCATTTTTTTCGGCTTCAATAAAAGGGTTTAAGTAAGCGACAGCTCGTTTCATTACCCGCGCCGATTTCACGACCTGCGGCAAGAACATCTTGCCAGCGCCAAACAGATCCCCCACCACATTCATGCCGTCCATCAACGGACCTTCAATGACATGTAGAGGGCGCTCCGCTTCTTGGCGAGCCGCTTCGGTATCCTCTTCAATAAATTCAGTGATTCCCTTGACCAGTGCATGCTCAAGGCGTTTGGTAACGGGCCACGAGCGCCATTCCTGCTCACGTGGATCCGCTTCTTTGGCGCTGCCATCGCCCCGATATTTTTCAGCGATTTCTAAGAGCTCATCAGTTGCCCCCGGATGTTTGTTCAGGATCACCGCTTCAACTTTATCCCGCAGCTCAGTTGGGATATCTTCATAAATCGCTAATTGTCCGGCATTCACAATTCCCATATCCATGCCATTGGCAATCGCATAATAAAGAAATACCGCATGGATCGCTTCCCGGACCGGATTGTTCCCACGGAATGAGAACGAAACGTTAGAAACCCCACCGGAAATTTTCGCATAGGGGAGCCGAGCTTTGATTTCTTTCACGGCTTCGATGAAATCGACCGCATAATTATTATGTTCATCAATACCGGTGGCTACGGCAAAAATATTCGGATCGAAAATAATATCTTCGGGGGGAAATCCAACTTCATTCACCAAAATATCGTAACTGCGCTGGCAAATTTCAACCTTGCGAACTTTGGTATCGGCTTGTCCGGTCTCATCGAATGCCATCACAATAACGGCGGCACCATAACGACGGAGGAGCCGGGCCTGATGAACAAACTTTTCTTCCCCTTCTTTGAGGGAAATTGAGTTGACAATCGGCTTACCCTGAACACATTTAAGACCCGCTTCGAGGATCTCCCATTTTGAGGAGTCAATCATCACCGGAACCTTAGCGATCTCCGGCTCAGAAGCGATCAAATTCAGAAAACGCACCATCGCCTGCTCAGAATCGAGCATCCCTTCATCCATATTGATATCGATGATCTGGGCCCCGTTCTCCACTTGCAACGCGGCTATTTCTAACGCTTTATCGTAGTCTTCAGCTACAATTAGCCGTTTAAAAATAGCAGAGCCGGTCACGTTATTGCGTTCACCAACATTCACAAACAACGAATCAGCACCAATATTAAGTGCTTCTAAACCGCAGAGACGACACTCTTTAGGCAAATCGGGTAAAGCTCTCGGAGCCACGCCCTCGACCGCTTTGGCCATCGCCGCAATATGCTCCGGAGTTGTCCCACAACAGCCGCCTACCAAGTTGAGTAGCCCGGAACGAGCCCACTCTCCGATCTCGGCGGCCATATCTTCAGGCCCCAAATCATATTCACCAAAAGCATTCGGTAATCCGGCATTGGGATGAGCGGACACATAGGTATCGCTGATCCGGGATAGCTCAGCGACATATTGGCGCAGCTCATCAGGTCCTAGCGCACAGTTCAGCCCCATTGACAGTGGCTGAGCATGGCGTAAGGCATTATAAAACGCTTCAGTGGTCTGTCCCGATAAGGTTCGCCCCGAGGCATCGGTAATCGTGCCGGAGATCATGATCGGTAGCTCGATATTCAATTCATCGAATACTGTTTCAACTGCAAATACGGCCGCTTTTGCATTTAGGGTGTCGAAAATCGTTTCAATTAAAATAAGATCGGCACCGCCTTCAATTAAGGCTCGAGTTGATTCACAGTACGCACTTACCAGTTCATCAAAATGGATATTACGAAAACCGGGATCATTTACATCTGGGGAGATCGATGCTGTCCGGTTCGTCGGACCTAAAACCCCGGCCACAAACCGGGGTTGATCAGGGGTTAAGCGTGTCTGCTCATCCGCGACCCGCCGCGCTAATCTGGCCGCTTCACGGTTAATCTCAGCCGACAATGACTCCATTTGATAATCAGCCATCGCGATAGGCGTCGCGTTAAACGTATTCGTTTCCAGAATATCCGCTCCGGCGGCTAAATATTGGCGATGAATATCGGCGATGATGTCAGGCTGGGTCAGCACTAAAAGATCATTATTACCTTTTAAGTCGCAGGGCCAGTCGGCATATAACGCCCCCCGGTAATCGGCTTCATCCAGTTTGTAGGACTGGATCATGGTTCCCATCCCACCATCAATTAGCAAAATGCGTTGAGCAAGCTGTTTTTGGAGTTGTTCCAACGTATCTGTCACAATTTATCCTTTCACTATGGCGTCACAATGGCTGAGCCACCATTAAATACTTTTACCGGGTAAGCCTTTTAAATCATATGGTGTAATCTGGTAAACACAGTAGTTCAGCCAGTTACTGTATAATAGACTACCATGACTCCGCCATGTCGATTGCGGCGGATTGTCTGGATTATTATCTGGATAATAGTTATAGGGGATCACCGGGGATATGCCAGCCCGGATATCCCGGCGGTACTCATTATCCAGTGTGCTAGCATCATATTCCGGATGGCCCGTTACGAATACTTGCCGTAAATCTTGACTGGCCGCCAGATAGAGTTCACCCTCTTGCGGATGGACCGCCAAAATATCAAGGTCGGTATATTTTTCGATAGCATCGATAGGGAAAGCAGCGTTTCGAGACAAAGGCGCTAAAAAGCTATCATCAAATCCTCTGAGCAACGGGTTATGCCCTCCAACCGTTTGATGGGCATAAACACCCGACAATTTGTGATCTAATGTGATTCGAGGCATCCCATACAAAACATGCAAAGCAACTTGAGCGGCCCAGCATAAAAATAATGTCGATGTCACATGCGTCTTGGACCAGTGGATAATTTCACAGATCTGCTCCCAATAGTAGACATCTTCAAATGGCGTCAATCCCAGCGGAGCTCCCGTGATAATTAAGCCATCATAATTATCATTGCGTAATTTATCGAAATCCCGATAGAAACGATCGATATGCTCTTTCGGGGTATTTTTAGAAACTCGATGATCAATTCTTAATAAATGGACATCGATCTGCAGCGGTGTGTTAGAGAGCAGCCGCAAGATCTGATTTTCTGTCTCAATTTTTTTAGGCATCAAATTCAGCAGCATGACTTTCAACGGACGGATATCCTGAGAAACCGCACGGGTTTCAGGCATGACAAAAATATTCTCTTTTCGCAGTACTTCGGCTGCGGGCAATTGATCAGGGATCCGTATCGGCATAGCGACTCCATTTACCAGTCTAGACATCTAGAAGCCTATTCTAGTCAGTTCTCAATTTAAGTCTAGTAATAGATGAAAATCACACCGCAAACTCGGTGATTCTAGACTAACCTGATAGATAGCGGGTAAAAGGATCGATAAGGCAGCGTGCATGGCAGATATAAAACTAGCAGTCGACCGATTGCGCGTAGGTATCTATGTAAAGTTACCTATTCGTTGGGACGACCATCCTTTTATGTTCTCTAACTTTAAAATTCATTCCCAGGATCAAATCGATATCATCCGGAATCTGGGACTGGCTTATGTTTTGGTTGATCCCAGCAAAAGTGATTGTGCCCCTTTACCGCCCCGCTCCGAAAAATATTCAACACTTCCCATCACGCCCCCTATCGAAGAGCATCCTCCGCTAACCAAAGAAGTTATGCTCGCGAAAGAACAACAAACAATGACGGGAATCGAGCGCTACCATTTTAGTTTAAAACGCACCCAAGAACGTTTAGATGCAGTACTTGATGAACTGGATAAACTTTATCAAGGAAACCATATCGAAAATAACGAATTAGAAAAAACTGGGGAAAAACTCGTCAGTTCACTACTCGGACATATTGATACCAATGCCTCAATCATGATCCATAGCATTGAACAAGCAACATCTTGCTCATCCACAACTGAACATAGTCTGAATGTGGCCGTATTGAGTATGCTTTTAGCCAAAACGGCGGCCAGAGATTTCAATGAAATAAAACTTATTGGGCTGGCGGGACTCTACCATGATATTGGCAAAGTGTTGGATAAAGACAACCTACGCGTGAATAAACATCCTCAATTAGCCTGCGAAGTTTTAGTCAAAGCCGGGATCTGTAATCAACCCCTTGCGACAATTATTATGCAGCACCACGAATTTTTAGATGGAAGTGGCTATCCTCAGCGACTCATTGACGAACAAATCCATCCATTGGCTCAACTATTAGCCATTGCCAACTACTATGATAATCTCTGTCGTTCCAATGAACAAAAAGATGCCAAATCGCCTCTAACCGCACTGGCATTGATGTACCGGAACTATCGGGGGCAACTCAACAATGACTATATCTGTCTACTAACCCGATTGTTGGGGATCTATCCACCGGGAAGTTGGCTTAAACTAAATTCTGAACAATTTGCCCAAGTCTCAGCCGTAAACTCCGACAAACTACTTTACCCTTGTGTCAAAGTCTATTCAGAGAACTCCGAACAGTATGAACTCATCGATCTAGGGGATGAACAAACTGAATATTACATCGATAAACCGATTGCCATTGATGAGCTTCCAGAATCATTACAGAAAAAGGCTCGTCACCAATCTCATCATATTTATGGTGTTGATGCCCTACCCAAAGAATCTTAGGGAAACATCAGATAAGCACTAAGGAACTGTTCTTTACTACATTATAAACAAAAATCGCGCCCCAAATAAAAAGGCCGGGAAATTCCCGGCCTTTTTCAAATCGATATCGATATTTATTCGGCAGCTTCTTCTTGAGATGCAGCACGATCAACCAGCTCGATATAAGCCATAGGTGCGTTATCACCAGCTCGGAAACCACATTTCAGGATACGAGTATAACCACCCGCACGAGCCTGGAAACGAGGACCCAAGTCTGAGAACAGTTTACCAACTACTTCCTGGTCGCGTGTACGTGCGAAAGCCAGACGGCGGTTTGCAACACTGTCATTTTTAGCCAATGTAATCAAAGGCTCAACAACACGACGAAGCTCTTTGGCTTTCGGCAATGTTGTCTTGATAACTTCATGACGAAGCAATGAACTGGCCATATTGCGGAACATCGCTTGGCGATGGCTACTGTTCCGGTTCAATTGACGACCACTCTTACGATGGCGCATGACCTTATCCTTCTAAATAATACTAATGAACCAGTGACTGGTTACTTTTCAGCAATGCTAGCAGGTGGCCAGTTTTCCAGGCGCATGCCCAGAGACAGTCCACGGCTTGCCAGCACGTCTTTAATCTCGGTAAGAGATTTTTTACCCAAGTTTGGCGTTTTCAGCAACTCAACTTCGGTACGCTGTACCAGATCACCAATGTAATGAATCGCTTCTGCTTTCAAACAGTTAGCAGAACGAACAGTCAATTCGAGATCATCAACAGGACGCAGCAGAATCGGATCGAATTCCGGTTTTTCTTCTTTCTCTTCAGGCTCGCTGACATCACGCAGATCAACAAACGCATCCAGCTGTTCAGCCAGAATAGTCGCCGAACGACGGATAGCCTCTTCAGGATCCAGAGTCCCGTTAGTTTCCATATCGATAACTAACTTATCCAAATCCGTCCGTTGTTCAACTCGAGCGGCCTCTACGTTATATGCAATACGTACAACAGGGCTGTAAGATGCGTCAACCAGCAAACGGCCGATTGGACGTTCTTCATCTTCAGCATGAACGCGAGTTGAAGCTGGAACATAACCACGACCCCGTTCCACTTTAATCCGCATATTAATTTCAGCATCGCTGCTCAAATGACAGATTACGTGTTCAGGGTTAGCGATTTCAACATCGCCATCGTGGCTGATATCACCGGCAACGACCGGGCCTGCACCAGACTTAGTAAGGGTCAGCATCGCTTCATCCTTACCTTCGAGCTTCACAGCAATACCTTTCATATTCAGCAAGATTTCCAAAATATCTTCCTGAACACCTTCTTTACTGCTGTACTCATGCAACACACCATCGATCTCAACTTCAGTCACTGCACAACCAGGCATAGACGAAAGAAGGATGCGGCGCAGCGCATTACCAAGAGTATGACCAAAACCGCGTTCGAGCGGCTCTAAAGTCACTTTTGCATGAGTAGGGCTAACTTGTTCAATATCAACTAGCCGCGGCTTAAGAAATTCTGTTACAGAACCCTGCATTGTGTCCTCTCTTAGAAATTAGCTTTACTTAGAGTAAAGCTCGACGATCAGCTGTTCGTTAATGTCTGCAGACAGATCTGTGCGTTCTGGAATGCGTTTGAATACACTTTCCATTTTTTTCGCATCAGTCTCTACCCAACTCGGTTTTTCACGCTGTTCTGCGATTTCCAAAGCAGCAATAACACGAGCCTGTTTTTTCGCTTTCTCACGAACGCTGATAACATCTTCCGGTGAAACCTGGAAAGAAGGTACGTTGACCACGTGACCATTCACTAAAATAGCTTTGTGGCTGACCAGCTGCCGTGCTTCAGCACGAGTTGAACCAAACCCCATCCGATAAACAACGTTATCTAAACGGCTTTCGAGCAATGTCAGCAGGTTTTCACCAGTATTACCTTTTAAACGTGCCGCATTTTTATAGTAGTTACGGAATTGTTTTTCCAAAATACCATAAATACGACGAACTTTTTGCTTCTCACGAAGCTGCAGACCGTAGTCAGACAGACGTGGTCTACGTGCACCATGTTGGCCAGGTGCTGTATCTAGCTTACACTTAGTATCAACCGCACGGACACCGCTCTTAAGAAACAGATCAGTACCTTCACGACGGCTAAGTTTGAGCTTAGGCCCCAAATATCTTGCCATTATTCTCTCTCCTGTCTATCCCAAGAATTAAACGCGACGTTTCTTAGGTGGACGACAACCGTTATGTGGAATAGGAGTCACATCAGTGATGTTAGTCACGCGGAAACCTGCCGCGTTTAACGCACGGATTGATGACTCCCGACCTGGACCTGGGCCATTAACGAAAACTTCAACGTTTTTCAGGCCATAGTCTTTAGCAGCTTCAGCTGCACGTTCTGCGGCAACCTGTGCTGCGAACGGTGTAGACTTACGAGAACCACGGAAACCAGATCCACCGGCAGTTGCCCAAGAGAGAGCATTACCCTGACGATCGGTAATAGTAATAATTGTGTTGTTGAAAGAAGCATGGATATGAGCCATACCATCAGCAACTTGCTTTTTAACGCGTTTACGAGCGCGAGTCGGAGTTTTAGCCATTTGTCCTCACCCTTATTTCTTAATAGGTTTACGAGGCCCTTTACGGGTACGCGCATTAGTTTTAGTGCGCTGACCACGAACGGGCAAACTACGACGATGACGAAGCCCACGGTTACAACCGAGGTCCATCAGGCGCTTAATATTCATAGAAACTTCACGACGCAAATCACCTTCAACAGTGAATTTTGCAACTTGCTCACGAAGCAGTTCTACTTGTGATTCATCTAGTTCTCTGATCTTCACATCTTCAGCGATACCAGCGGCAGCACAGATTTCTTGTGCGCGAGTCTTACCGATACCGTAAATAGCAGTCAACGCAATAACTGCATGTTTCTGATCAGGAATGTTAATGCCGGCTATACGGGCCATTAGGCACACTCCTATAATTTTCGTAAAACGAAGGTCATCTGCGAAAAGCCCGTAAGGATACTCAACAGATGACCAATTTGCAATCTAAATGTCTTGAAATCTACTTTATTAGCCTTGGCGCTGTTTGTGCTTAGGCTCACTGCAAATTACACGAATAACGCCATTGCGTTTGATAATTTTGCAGTTACGGCAGATTTTCTTAACGGAAGCACGAACTTTCATTGCTATCTCCGCAAAAGTTTTAGCTATTCAAAAAACACAGGTCTTAACGACCATAATTTTTCAAGTTAGCCTTTTTCAGAACAGAATCATACTGATGAGACATCAAATGAGTCTGTACCTGAGCCATAAAATCCATGATCACAACCACAATAATGAGCAACGACGTTCCACCGAAATAGAACTGCACATTCATGGTCTGCATCATGAATTGAGGAATTAAACAAATAAACGTGATGTACAAGGCACCAGCCAGTGTCAAGCGAGTCATCACCTTATCAATGTAACGCGAGGTTTGTTCACCAGGACGGATCCCAGGGATGAACGCCCCACTCTTCTTCAGATTATCTGCTGTTTCCCGCGGGTTGAACACCAACGCAGTATAGAAAAAGCTAAAGAAGATAATCGCGGCCGCGTATAATATCACATAAAGTGGCTGACCGGGCTGCAATGTTAAAGAAATATCAGATAAAAAGCCTAAGCCCTTATGCTGACCAAACCATTGAGCCAGAGTTCCGGGGAACAAAATCACACTTGATGCGAAGATCGCAGGAATAACACCTGACATATTTACTTTCAATGGCAGATGCGTACTCTGCGCGGCATATACTCGACGACCCTGTTGGCGTTTAGCGTAGTTGACGACGATTCGTCGTTGACCCCGTTCCATAAACACCACAAAGAATGTCACCGCAAATACAATTACAGCGATAAGCAGCAGCAATAGCACGTGGATTTGACCCAAACGAGCCTGTTCGATAGTACGACCAATTGCAGTGGGTAAACCCGCAACAATCCCCGCAAAAATCAAAATTGAAATCCCGTTACCAATCCCGCGTTCTGTCACCTGTTCCCCCAGCCACATCAAGAAGATGGTACCGGTTAACAGACAAACCACCGCAGTGGTATAAAACGCGATGCTCGGATCAACTACCAACCCTGGAACCATCCGTGGCAGACCTGTCGCAATCCCGAAAGACTGGAACAAGCCCAACACAACCGTACCGTAACGAGTATATTGGGTAATTTTCCGTCGGCCCGCTTCACCTTCTTTTTTCAGTTCAGCAAGAGCCGGATGAACGACTGTCAAAAGCTGCACAATAATTGATGCCGAAATATACGGCATAATTCCTAATGCAAAGATAGACGCTCGAGCCAAGGCGCCACCAGAAAACATGTTAAACATTTCAATGATGGTACCTTGTTGCTGCTGAATTAACTCAGCTAGTACAGAAGCATTGATCCCAGGAATCGGAATAAAGGAACCTAGCCGGAAAACAATAATTGCCCCCAGCACAAACAACAAACGTCGTTTGAGTTCACTCAACCCGCCTTGTCCACCATGTGATGGTAACCCTGGTTTCTTAGCCATTTATGTACTATTCCTCGATTTTACCGCCAGCTGCTTCGATAGCAGCACGTGCGCCTTTGGTTACACCCAAGCCTTTCACGGTTACAGCAGCAGTCACATCACCAGAAAGTACAACTTTCGCTGATTTGATATTGCGAGCGATAACGCCAGCTTGTTTCAGAGTATCCAAACTTACCACGCCATCAGCAACTTTAGCCAGCTCTGAAGTACGAACTTCAGCTGAAATCAGTGATTTACGTGAAGTAAAACCAAATTTTGGCAAACGCTGTTTCAAAGGCATCTGACCGCCTTCGAAGCCCGCACGTACACGGCCGCCAGAACGCGATTTTTGACCTTTATGACCACGGCCACCGGTTTTACCTAAGCCAGAACCGATACCACGACCTACACGTTTTGCAGATGGTTTTGAACCCTCTGCTGGTGAAAGAGTATTTAAACGCATGTTATTCACCCTCTACCTTAACCATGTAGTAAACCTTATTAATCATACCGCGAACAGCTGGAGTATCTTCCAACTCAACCGTGTGATTAATACGACGCAAGCCTAAACCGGTCAAAGTTGCCTTATGTTTAGGCAAACGACCGATCGAGCTTTTAGTTTGTGTTACTTTAATTTTCGCCATGCCCAATTACCCCAGAATCTCTTCGACGCTTAGGCCACGTTTTGCAGCGACATCTTCAGGAGCATGCATATGCTCTAAAGCGTCGATGGTTGCGCGGACGATGTTAATTGGGTTGGTTGAACCGTATGCTTTTGACAATACGTTCTGAACCCCTGCGACTTCCAATACAGCACGCATCGCACCACCGGCAATAATACCAGTACCTTCAGAAGCTGGTTGCATATAAACTTGCGAACCAGAATGACGGCCTTTAATTGGATGCTGCAGTGTTGAACCATTCAGTTTAACTGTACGCAGGTTGCGACGAGCTTTTTCCATAGCTTTTTGAATCGCTGCTGGAACTTCTTTCGCCTTACCGTAACCAAACCCTACTCGGCCATTTCCATCACCTACTACAGTCAATGCTGTAAAGCTGAAGATACGACCACCTTTAACTACCTTAGAAACGCGGTTAACTGCGATAAGCTTTTCGTTCAGATCACCGGTTTGTGTTTCAAATTTAGCCATGATTCACCCCTTAGAACTGAAGGCCAGCTTCACGAGCGGCTTCTGCTAATGCAGCGACGCGACCGTGATACTGGAAACCAGAGCGATCAAAAGAAACCTGAGTAACGCCTTTAGCAGTCGCACGTTCTGCGATTGCTTTACCCACTGCTTTAGCAGCTTCAACGTTACCAGAGTACTTGACAAGCTCACGAACTGCTTTATCAACAGTTGATGCTGTTGCAACAACACTAGCGTCCGGTGCAATTACCTGCGCATAAATATGGCGCGGAGTACGGTGAATCACCAGGCGAGTTGCACCCAACTCTTGCATAGCTTTGCGTGCGCGAGTTGCGCGACGCAGACGAGCACTTTTCTTATCCATAGTGTTACCTTACTTCTTCTTAGCCTCTTTACGGCGTACATTTTCGTCAGCATAACGAATCCCTTTCCCTTTATAAGGTTCAGGACGACGGTATGCACGAATGTCAGCAGCTACCTGACCAACAACCTGTTTATCAACACCTCTGATAACCAGATCGGTTGCTGATGGAGCTTCCGCAGAGATCCCTTCAGGCAGTTCATAAACGACTGGATGAGAGAAACCCAGAGTCAAATTCAGTTTGTTGCCCTGAACCTGAACACGGTAACCAACACCCTGTAATTGCAGACGTTTTTCGAAGCCTTCAGTAACACCGATAACCATGTTGTTAGCGAGTGCACGTGCGGTACCAGCCTGAGCGGTAGGTACACCTTCTGCAACAGAGAACTTCAGTTCGCCGTCTTCGTTTTTAATTACAACGGCATCATTCAGAGTACGAGAAACCGCACCTTTAGAGCCTTTGATTGTTAACTCCTGGCCATTTACGACTACATCTACACCAGATGGGATGGCTACGGGAGCTTTAGCGACACGAGACATATTAATACCTCCGATTAAGCTACGTAGCAGACGATTTCACCGCCCATACCCGCTTTACGCGCAGCACGGTCAGTCATAACGCCTTTCGATGTAGAAACAATAGCGATACCCAATCCACCTAAAACTTTAGGTAGGTCAGTTGCACCTTTATAGATACGCAGACCAGGGCGGCTAACACGCTGAATAGTTTCGATTACTTTTTGACCCTCAAAATATTTGAGAGTGACTTCTAGTTCCGCTTTAACGTCGCCAGAAATAGCATAGTCAGTGATGTAACCTTCGTCTTTCAAAACCTGGGCAATAGCCACTTTCAGTTTAGAAGAAGGCATCTTGACAGATACTTTATTGGCCGCTTGACCGTTGCGGATGCGGGTCAGCATATCCGCAATAGGATCTTGCATGCTCATAATTGCTTACTCCGTGAATGATTGGCTTACCAGCTGGCTTTTTTCAGACCAGGAACTTCACCACGCATAGCTGCTTCACGCAGCTTGATACGGCTCATGCCGAATTTGCGCAGATAACCATGTGGACGTCCAGTGATGTTGCAGCGGTTACGCCGACGAGCACGAGACGAATCACGAGGCAGTGCCTGAAGTTTAAGTACTGCATCCCAACGTTCTTCATCAGAAGAACGAACGCTTGAAATGACTTCTTTTAACGCCGCACGCTTTTCAGCATATTGAGCGGCCAGCTTGGCACGTTTCGCTTCACGTGCTTTCATTGATACTTTTGCCATAACCCTCGCCCTTATTTACGGAATGGGAAGTTAAAGGCAGCCAGCAGAGCACGGCCTTCTTCGTCGGTTTGCGCAGAGGTTGTGATAGTCACATCCATACCGCGAATTTTATCGACTTTATCATAGTCGATTTCCGGGAAGATGATTTGCTCGCGAACACCCATACTGTAGTTACCACGGCCGTCAAAAGATTTTGAGCTGACACCACGGAAGTCACGAATACGAGGCATTGCGATCGAAATCAGGCGCTCTAAGAACTCCCACATTCTTTCACCACGGAGGGTTACTTTACAACCGATCGGGTAGCCTTCACGGATTTTGAAGCCCGCAACGGATTTACGAGCTTTGGTGACCAGCGGTTTCTGACCAGAAATAGCAGCTAGATCTGCAACAGCATTTTCCAGCAATTTCTTGTCATTTAACGCTTCACCTACACCCATGTTCAGGGTGATTTTCTCGATCCGAGGGACTTGCATGATGGATTTGTAGCCGTACTCCTTGAGAAGTGCAGGCACTACAGACTCCTTATACAAATCATGCAGTTTCGCCATCGTCTTACTCCAATTACTTAACTAGTTCACCAGAAGATTTAAAGAAACGAACTTTTTTGCCGTCTTCAAATCGGAAACCAATGCGATCTGCTTTGCCAGCGGCAGAGTTATAAATCGCTACATTTGATACATCGATAGCCGCTTCCTGTTCAACAACACCGCCAGCCACACCCAATTGTGGGTTTGGTTTCTGATGTTTCTTAACCAGATTAACGCCTTCGACAAAAATTTTGCCAGTCGACAAGACTTTAGTGACTTTGCCACGTTTGCCTTTATCTTTACCAGTCAAAACAACTACTTCATCTTCACGACGGATTTTATTTGCCATCTCTTGTTACTCCTTATAGTACTTCAGGCGCCAGAGACACGATTCGCATGAATTTTTCAGTACGTAATTCACGTGTCACAGGACCAAAGATACGAGTACCAATTGGCTGATCATTGTTGTTCAGAACAACCGCAGCATTGCGATCAAACCGAATCAATGAACCGTCTTGACGACGTACGCCTTTACGAGTCCGCACTACCACAGCTTTGAGAACATCACCTTTTTTAACTTTACCGCGAGGAATTGCTTCCTTCACAGCAACTTTAATGATGTCGCCAACATTCGCATAGCGGCGGTGCGAACCACCCAGGACCTTAATACACTGTACGCTACGTGCGCCAGAGTTATCGGCCACGTCGAGTATAGATTGCATTTGGATCATTTCAGTGCTCCGCTTAAATTTTTACAAGAGGACGAACCTCTGTAACATTTCATTTGACCTAAAAAAAGGTCTATGGCTGCCTAATTAAAGGGCGCGAAATTATAGCACTCCTAAAAATTAATTGGTAGCCCTACACAAAAAATATACAGCTTTGCAGTTCACCCGGAATTTTGGGCTCTGCTGTTGCCACAGATAGGAATAAAAAGGCAACAAGAGAGGCCGAAATATACACAACTCAGCAGCGAAGTACCACCTTTTTACACAATAAATTTATCATCTTTAAAAGGATGATATATTTATCGGAAACAAGAATCCGGCAATACAAAGCACATCGCTTTAAGTACTCCGGAAAATTATCTCAATGGCTTAACTAGCCCTTCCAGGCCTTCAATCTTAAGTGTAAGACAGAGCTTCATTAAATCGCCCAACTCACCTTTCGGAAAGCCCTTTTTATCAAACCATAGCAGATATTCATCCGGTAGATCGATCAAGCCCCTTCCCGCATATTTACCAAATGGCATTTGAGTACGAGCTAACTTAAGAAGATTCTCTTTAGTCAATAGACCAACTTCATCATTCATAGCAATGATGGATTCCATGCGGAACATAAAGTTATATTCTAATGTATATGAGTATAACGGTAGAGAGCTTTCTTGCAGAAACTATGTCAAACGGCAGATCTCAAAAGCCTCTATCCCCGGATTACGCTCCGCTGCATCCGGGCTACAGAGAGCTTCGTAAAATTCCAATGATGATGTAGCCCAATGAATACAGCCTCTTCCCCGGCT
>NZ_JBFNXK010000019.1:0-79985 GCF_046054165.1 Celerinatantimonas marina
GGGGAAAATAAATCAGTGCGAGTTTTCCCTGAGAAAAAAGAGTGCTAATTCAAAATATCCCGGATTTCACTACGTTGCATCCGGGCTACATATTACTGGCCGATTAACACTTTCGTAGCCCGGATGCAGCTTGCGGAATCCGGGAAAATATTTCTTGAAGAACAACTCAAACACCTCTCCTCTACACCTCCATCCTGCTTTCCATGTATACTTAAACGCAATATGTTCTACCGTCAGTAGCCTTTAGGCTGCTGGTCCATTTTCAAATTAAAGGATTTGCTCTTATGGCTCAATTTATCTACACCATGAACCGTGTTGGTAAAATCGTCCCCCCTAAACGTCATATTCTAAAAGACATCTCACTCAGCTTTTTCCCAGGCGCTAAAATTGGAGTCTTGGGGTTAAACGGTGCCGGTAAATCAACTTTGCTACGGATTATGGCTGGCGTAGATACCGAACATGAAGGGGAAGCCAGAGCAAATCCAGGAACCCGTATCGGCTATCTTCCTCAGGAACCTCAATTGGATCTGGAAAAAAACGTCCGGGAGACTGTCGAAGAAGCCCTTTCACTAGTCATCAACGCACAGAAAGAGTTAGACGAAGTCTATGCAGCCTATGCCGATCCGGATGCGGATTTTGATAAATTGGCTCAACGCCAGCAAGAATTGGAAGCGATTGTTGCAACAGCCGACGGTCATAATTTGGAAAATCAGCTCGAACGAGCGGCAGATGCTCTGCGCCTTCCACCTTGGGACGCGAAGATTAAACATCTATCGGGCGGTGAACGCCGACGGGTGGCGATTTGTCGTCTATTGCTCGAAAAACCAGATATGCTTTTGTTAGATGAACCGACCAACCATTTGGATGCAGAATCCGTCGCCTGGCTGGAACGCTTCCTAAAAGATTATGAAGGAACAGTTGTAGCGATCACCCATGACCGTTATTTTCTGGATAATGTGGCGGGTTGGATTCTGGAGCTGGACCGTGGTGAAGGGATCCCTTGGGAAGGCAATTATTCATCTTGGCTGGAACAAAAAGAAGCACGACTGGAACACGAAGCCGCCGCTGAAAAAGCTCGCATGAAATCGATCCAGAAAGAATTGGAATGGGTGCGTTCAAATCCTAAAGGTCGTCAGGCTAAAAGCAAATCCCGTATGGCCCGGTTTGAAGAACTAAATAATCAGGATTACACCAAACGCAATGAGACCAACGAGCTCTTTATTCCAACCGCACAACGACTCGGTGATAAGGTTATCGATGTCGAAAATCTGACCAAATCATTTGATGGTCGAGTGCTAATTAATGATTTGTCATTCAGCATTCCTAAAGGCGCTATCGTGGGGATTATTGGTCCCAATGGGGCTGGAAAATCAACACTATTTAAAATGTTAACCGGTCATGAGCAGCCGGATTCAGGCACTGTGAGTATTGGGGAAACTGTACAAATTGCCGCGGTCGATCAGTTCCGTGATGCAATGGATAACAACAAAACTGTTTGGGAAGAAGTCTCTGGCGGTAGTGACATTTTGAAGATTGGTAATATTGATATCCCGAGCCGAGCTTATGTCGGACGCTTCAATTTTAAAGGCTCTGATCAGCAAAAACGTGTAGGTGAACTTTCCGGTGGGGAACGGGGACGCCTTCACCTGGCCAAACTATTACAGGCCGGAGGAAACGTACTGCTGCTGGATGAACCAACCAATGATCTGGACGTCGAAACCCTGCGGGCTCTGGAAGATGCATTACTCGACTTCGCAGGTTGCGCAATGGTGATCTCGCATGACCGTTGGTTCCTCGATCGAATAGCCACACACATTCTGGATTATCGGGATGAAGGCCAAGTGAATTTCTACGAAGGCAACTTTACCGACTATGAAGAGTGGCTGAAAAAAACATTAGGAACAGAAGCAGCTCAGCCCCATCGGATCAAATATCGCAAAATCAGTTAACCACTATTCCCGGACTGTACTCCAGTCCGGGATTTCTAAAGAGCTATGGCTCACCAAATTCACCTGTAATAAGCTCTGACAAACTCCAATCCATATCAGCTAAACCATCTTCAACATATTGATGGAATGTTGAATACGGCCAATCTTTAACCTGTTTCACTAAACCATGATAAACAGGATTAAAATGTAAATATTGCAAATGTTTCAGCCAATCTTGCTCATCACTCAGATAAACCTGCCAATAATCAGCTCGCCAAACATAATTCGGATGATTCGGTGTTAAAGCCCGAACCAGTCCCAAATTAGCTAATAATTGCGTAAAGCTTTTTTTAAAAGATCGAATAAAAGCTTCCTGATAAGAAACATCTTTTGGAAACGTCAGCATCATATGCAAGTGATCGGGGAGAACCACCATGGCCTGAACGATGCCCGGATAAAACATAAGCGCTTGGCGAAGAGCTTTCTCCAATAGCTGAACCGACTCTGTTAAAGTTCCGATATGTTGCGGATTCTTTTTCAGCGTATAAAAATAACTTCCATTGGAAGAGAAAGTTCGTCGATATGAAGCCATATCCATTCCTTGGGTAAAATAAACTGCGACAGCACCCATTGGCCAAAGATCGATAAACCTTTGGTGATTAAACCGGGTTCGATTCAATAAACCAACCGGGTAATGCCCATGTTTGACTTATCCAGTATTCAACGATGCACGTACATTCACACCGTTTCCCTGTCCAAACCCAACCCTGAGCACCGCTTTTCAGCGAAGCCCTACAGCCCCTGGGTACTCTCAATACTTTAAAATGAATACCAGAATGATGTTTCTTTATACAATCCTATCCAGTATTATACTGATATAATATAACGTTATGTTTTCTATGGTAAAAAAGGTATTAATCTATCGCTAAGTCTTTACCATTACAACTTTATTTGCCCTTCAGTAAATAATAACCATCCATCATGGTGCACTTGCCATCGGAGCGCTTGAATTTCATTCAATTTCTAGCCCTACTTAAAAAACAACACTGATTTCGCCTGATCACTTTTAAATCTTAAACTATCACCCTATAGATGTATGTTAAAAGTATAAATTCATCAATCATCATTATTTTAAAACTCAGTTGGCTACTATTTCTATTCACAACTAACTAATAAGTCAATATAAATTTATATTGACTCTTTATATAATATTTATCAATTTCATTGATATAGCATAATCCCGGGCTTTTAAAAAATTTTCCCCCGGCCTCTTGTATACATCGACACCACGCCCTTCATAACCATGACACAACGCTACCCAACTCAGGTTAAGATTGATATCCTTGGTACCAATTCAATATGATTCGGGAATGTTACAACGTGACTCAACAGCCAGTAACCCTCTATGGGATACCTAACTGTGATACCATCAAAAAGGCTCGTCGTTATCTGGATGAACAGCAAATTGATTATCAGTTTCATGATTACCGTAAAGATGGATTGACGCTGGAAATGCTAACTCAATTCGAACAAGAACTGGGCTGGCAGGCACTACTCAACAAACGTGGGACCACTTATCGGCAACTCAGCGATGCCCAGAAACAATCCTTGGATCGTGATCAAGCACTTGCTCTCATGTTAGAGTATCCAGCCATGATCAAGCGTCCGCTATTAGTCGTTCAAGGACGCTATTTACTTGGATTCAGCCCTGCAAGTTACCAACAATTTTTTGCTTAATAAAAGTCAGGAAAACGAATGTCTAACCCTTCAGTTATTGAACTGGCCTGTGATTTAATCCGTCGCCCTTCGGTGACTCCTGAAGACTTTGGCTGCCAAACCATGATGGCCGATTATTTGGTCGACAGCGATTTTAGCATCGAATCAATGGTCTTTGCCGATACCACCAATATGTGGGCTCGACGCGGCAACCAAGGCCCAGTCTTTTGTTTTGCCGGTCATACTGATGTCGTGCCTTCTGGCCCGGAGCAGCACTGGCAGACTCCGCCTTTTGAGCCGACGATCAAAGATGGCTATTTGTATGGTCGGGGCGCAGCGGATATGAAGGGCTCATTAGCGGCTATGTTAGTTGCAACCCGCCGTTTTGTCAGTGATTACCCCAATCATCGCGGTTCGATTGCATTTTTGATTACATCGGACGAAGAGGGGCCTTTTATCAATGGCACTACCAAAGTCATCGATACCTTAACGGCGCGTAATGAGCGGATCGATTACTGTATTGTCGGAGAACCTTCATCCACAGAAAACGTCGGTGATGTTGTGAAAAACGGCCGGAGAGGTTCGCTAACCGGAGATCTAAAAGTCAAAGGGATCCAGGGGCATGTGGCCTATCCTCACTTAGGTGATAATCCAGTACACCGAGCTGCTCCGGCTTTAACTGAGTTGGTAGAACAACACTGGGATCAAGGAAATGACTTTTTCCCACCCACCAGCTTTCAGATTGCCAACATCCATGCCGGAACCGGAGCCTCAAACGTCATTCCCGGAGAACTGGATGTCCAGTTTAATTTTCGCTACTCCACAGAAGTGACCGATCAACAACTGGTCTCTCAGGTTGAAGCATTACTGGATAAACATCAGCTTAATTGGGAACTCAACTGGACCTATAATGGGCAACCCTTCTTAACCGAACGCGGTGAACTGGTCGAAGCCGTCAATCAAGCGATTTCATCCGTGAATGGCAAAGCTCCACAACTGCTCACAACCGGTGGGACATCCGATGGTCGTTTTATCGCCAAAACGGGTGCTCAGGTAGTCGAACTTGGCCCAGTCAATGCCACAATTCATAAAATCAATGAATGTGTCAATGTAGCCGATTTAGAAAAACTAGCTGACATGTACTATCAGATCCTGCGAGAGTTGTTGGCATGAGCTATCCGCTCCTTTATGGCCAGCAATTTTTTCCTCTAACCGAAGTCGAATCAGGACAACGACTGCATCCACAGGCGGCCGCAGCTTTTTTGCAGATGCAACAAGCCGCAGCTGCTGAAGGCATTCAGTTGTCGTTGTATAGCAGTTATCGCAGTTTTAACACGCAGTTAACAATATGGAATGAAAAGTGGTCCGGGCAACGCGCGATCATGGACGATAACAACCGACCTATCGCTATTCACTCACTCACAGAGATCCAAAAACTCAAAGCCATTTTACGCTGGAGTGCCTTGCCGGGAGCCAGCCGACATCACTGGGGCACGGATATTGATATTTATTCATTACCTTTAATAGAAGGTCGATTTGAGTTGTGCCCAGCGACCTATCAACCCGGAGGCATGCTCTATCCACTCTGGCAGTGGCTCTCAACGCATGCGCAACAATTTCATTTTTTCTTTCCCTATTGTCGCGATCTTGGGGGGACTCATCCGGAACCCTGGCACTTAAGTTATGCGCCATTAGCGCAGAAATTTAAAAGTGAGCACCAACTTACATCACTAACAACTCTTTTGGAACAATCTGAAATCAAAGGCAAAAATACCGTTCTCAAGCACCTTTCAGATATCTATCACGATTACTTTATCCAAATTTGTGAGCCACTATGAGCACTTTATATCAATCCCTTGCCATTATTTTACCGGTATCCGGTGCCATAGGATTCATACTATTAATGGTCATTTTATACCGTGGACAAATCTGTGCAGGCCAGCGCAGCCGCCTGAGTCAACAATTTGCGACGCTTTGGAGTTTAACAACTCTGGGCGCTCTCAGCGCTATCGCCGACCACCAGTTCCAACAACTATCAACCTATCTCATCTTGCTTTCAGTCATTGTCGGCTGGTCTCTAAGCATTAAACAATTTCGTCTGGCAGGTAAACGCTCACTCACGGAACACTACTGGTGGATTGCTGGGACTCCATTGATACTAGCCAGCTTATTCATCCTTTATCACTGGCCCGCTATATCTTTAATTGGCCTACTGAGTGGCAGTGCCCTAACCCATTGGTTACTCGTTCGAGGGGGACATCGACTCCATGCCTTTGATCGAATTTTACCCATGATCGGGATCATCATATTGGCCTTATTTGTGTGCCTGCATGCATTTCAAATCTGGCACTATGGCCATCAACCATTGCTCCCGCAACTGACAACCATATTTATTCAGATGGTCAGCTTTGCTCTGGCTGGATTATTCATCTGGTTACTTCCTTTATTCCGAAGTATGCAACCCACCGCAGGACAGTTGGCGGCCACAAATTTATGTTTGGTGATTGCAGCCGTGATAACGACCCGACTTCTCTATTTATTAGGTTAACGGAGCCCCCATGAAAACCTGGATTATCGTCGCTATTCTAATTTTCATCCTCGGCGTATTTATTAATACCATTAAAGATATGCTGCGAAGTACCAATGCTTATGCTAAACGACGCCAGGAAGAACTCACTGAATTAGAAAAAAAATATCAGCAACAAGAAGCATCAGAATCAACAAAAACCAAGTCAAATAAAAATACGCCCCAAACATCTACGGATGACGACCCACCTACTCCAGAGGCATAAATGAAGCATATTTTTCGAACTAGCTTTTTATAGCCCTCAGCACCAAGTAAGTCGGATGAACTGTAGCTTGCCTCTTCAATACTGAATCGGGGATAAACCCTTTAAAATTTAAATAAAATTCTCCCCCGGTGGTAACAGTATCTAAAACGACCTCGAATAATTCATATCCAGACTGGCAATCTATGCATATTTAGGCATAATACCGCCCTTTCATTGCTTATTTTGAGCAGATATTAACCAACAGAGTAGCTTTTAAACAACTCCTCAACTGAAAAGGCCCGAGATGTCTATTGAACAGATCCTTCATCAACGAGCACAACATCAATGTGAACTATGCAAGAGTGAACAATCACTAACAATTTTTGCCGTCCCCGAAAGTCCTGATGACTCAGCGGACAGCCATGCTCTGTTATGTGAAAATTGTGTTCAGCAGCTTCAGGATCCAAAGCAAATCGATACTAACCACTGGCGCTGTTTAAGCGACAGCATGTGGAGCCCGGTTAGTTCGATTCAGGTTCTGGCTTACCGTCAGCTCCACCAGCTTAAATCGGAATCCTGGGCTCAGGATTTACTGGATATGCTCTATCTTGAAGATGAACTCAAAATCTGGGCAGATGCCGGACTCACAACCGCCTCTTCTGATGAGCCTCAGCTTAAAGCCGTTGATAGTAACGGTACGGAATTACAGGCCGGAGATACCGTCCATTTAATTAAAGATCTAGTTGTTAAAGGGGCCGGATTTACCGCTAAACGAGGCACAGCAGTACGAAATATAGCCTTGACCGATAATCCGGAGCAAATTGAGGGACGTGTCAACGGCACCCGAATCGTTCTTCTCACTAAATTCTTAAAAAAATCGAACTAATATTCAAACCACAGCGCAATGCTGTGGTTTTACCTTTTTCGCTCGACACACCATCAGAGACTTTGAAAAACTTGCCCACTAAAGATCAGTGACAACAGGGTTGCCTTATAATTTGTTACGTTATAACATATTTGGCCGTTTTGTATGATGCAACGACACTCAATTTTAACAATAAAAGACAGATTATGCTCGAAACTGGAATACTTCAACGTTTGGGAATCGCACTGATCCTCTGCAGTGCTATCTGGCTGGCCATCTTCTGGGCCCAGGCTTAAGGTCATCTATGCTGCAATTTTCTAATTTAACTTTAGGCTATGATCGCCATCCGGCTGTTCATCACCTGAGTTGCAAAATTGAAACCGGTGATTTACTGGCGTTAGTTGGACCTAATGGTGCCGGAAAATCGACGTTACTCAAAGGCATTATGGGCCAATTGCGGCCGCTGGGGGGAGACATACGATTCGATGGTAACCGGGCTGAAGATATCGCCTATCTTCCTCAGTTAAACCAGTTAGATCGTCAATTTCCCATTAGTGTTGAACAAGTCGTCGCGATGGGGTGCTGGCGCCATCGAGGCGCTTTTGGGCGTATTCGGCAATCCGATCGGATCAAAGTACAAGATGCTATTGAACAAGTTGGATTAAAAGGCTACCAAAAACGTTCCATTGCCTCTCTCTCCGGAGGACAAATGCAGCGAGTATTATTTGCCAGACTATTAGTTCAGGATGCTAAATTAATCTTGCTCGATGAACCTTTTAATGCCATTGATACCCGCACTTGCGATGATCTACTCACGCTCATCCGCCAGTGGAATCAACAAGGGAAAACGATTATCGCCGTATTACACGATTTTCAGCAGGTGCGGCACTATTTTCCCAAAGCCCTATTACTCTCACGAAAACTTATTAGTATCGGCGATACAGCCGCGGTCATGACCGATGAAAATCTAGCAGAAGCCAGAGCCTCCAATGCCGTATTCGACGAACATGCCAAGGTGTGTAATTTACCGGGAGAACCGACTTGATCGATTTACTCTTCAGCCCATTTAGCGACTTTGAATTTATGCGTCGGGCGCTGGTGGGGTGTACTGCACTTTCGTTGAGTTCTGCTCCCGTAGGTGTTTTCCTGATGCTCCGCCGTATGAGCCTAACCGGTGATGCCATGGCCCACGCCATTCTTCCCGGCGCTGCGATCGGTTTTTTGTTGGCAGGTCTTTCCATCCCAGCCATGACGATCGGTGGACTGATCGCCGGAGCGCTGGTCGCCATCCTCTCTGGCGCTATTGCTCGAGCCACTAATTCTGGCGAAGATGCCAGTATGGCTGCATTTTATCTGATCTCGCTAGCCCTTGGCGTCCTGATCATCTCCCAACATGGCAGCAATGTTGACTTATTGCATGTCCTGTTTGGTAGCGCACTAGCCCTTAATGATATGGCTCTTTATTTATTGGCCGGAATTGCAACTATTAGCCTGATCCTGTTAGCCATTTGTTATCGCCCTTTGGTAATGGAATGCCTTGATCCAGCTTTTCTCAAAAGTGTCAGCCGATTGAGCACGCCCACTCATTTATGTTTTCTGGTACTGGTCGTCTTAAACTTGGTGGCCGGATTCCATGCATTAGGCACACTGATGTCCGTTGGGCTCATGATTTTACCGGCAACATCCGCCCGTTTCTGGAGTGATAAGTTAGGCTGGTTGCTTATTCTGGCCGTGTTGATTGATATCTTTAGCTGCTTTACCGGATTACTCACCTCTTTTTACTTCGGCTGGTCAACGAGCCCAGCTATTATTCTGGTTCTGGGATGTATCTATGTGGTCTCAATGTTATTAGGCCGACGTGGAGGTCTCTTAATCAAACTGATCCCCCGTCGTCATTTAACAACTTAGTCGCGAGCATTTTATGAAGAAACGAATATCGTGGTTGGCTGTTGCTATGCTCCTAATCGGATTTATTCCATTAGGTCATGCTGCCGGTAAATTAAAAGTTGTCGCCAGTTTTAGCGTCTTAGGTGATGTGGTCCACCAAGTCGGAGGAAACGCCATCGATCTTTACACATTAGTAGGAAACGATAGCGATGTGCATGTCTATAGTCCAAGACCTAGCGATATTCGGCGGGTCGCACAAGCTGATTTACTAATCATGAGCGGTTTAGGGTTAGAAGGTTGGATGGCCAGACTGCAACAATCATCCGGTTTCAAAGGAAAAATGGTGATTGCCAGTCAGGGAATCCAGCCACTGGCATTAGCGGATGAACAGGGTGACATCGAGATTCATGAACATGAACATCACGGCAAATACGATCCTCACGTCTGGCACGATGTCGATAACGTCATTATTTATGTACATAACATCGAGCGAGCCTTAAGTGAGCAAGATCCGGCTCATCAAACACTCTACGCTGCAAACGCGCGCGCTTACATTCAAAAGTTGACTCAACTGAAACAGTTTATTCAGTCAACATTCAATGCCATCCCGCACACACAGCGTAAAATCATTACCTCACATGATGCATTCGGTTATCTGGCCCATGCCTATCATCTGCAATTTATTGCGCCTCAAGGCACCAATACTGCCGCAGAAGCCTCAGCGTACGATGTCGCTAGCATTATAAAACAGATCAAAGCTGAAAAAATTACCGCAGTTTTTATTGAGAATATCAGTGATCCCCGGTTGATTACACAGATAAGCCGTGAAACTCATGCCAAAATCGGGGGCGAATTATATTCTGATGCTTTATCGAAAAATGCCCCGACTTACATTGAGATGATGCGCCATAACGTCACTACCATTGCCAAAGCCCTAACGGCTTCAGCACAATAAACAATATATAAATGGCTAATAAACTGATTTAGCCATTTATATCACATAGATTGTTGATTCTAATTAATGTGGCAACATCAGCCGAGCTCGGCGCACCACCATCTGGCGAACCATCAGTGCAGCAACAATCACAAGAATAGCCGCATATAAATAAATAGAAGCGAGCCCAGTATAGGTAATCGCTAAACCGGCCATGGGACCTGCGATGGTCAGAGCCAAATCAAAAAAAGCCGAATAAGTACCTAATGCAGTCCCTTGATTTTGCTCTGGGACATATTTAACAGCTTCAACGCCAAGCCCTGGGAAGATCAGCGAGAATCCAGTTCCGGTTAACAGCGCGCCGAATCCCGCGACCCAAGCATTAGGTGCCAGACAAATTAGCAACAAACCCACAGCTTCGACACCGAATGAGGCCAGTGACACCCGGAGCCCTCCATATCGGTTGATCGAGGTTCCCAAAACCAATCGCATTCCTACAAAACCGATACTGAATGCAGTCAGTGTATAAGCGGCACCAAGCCAATGATTGGCTGCAAAATAGAGTGTGATAAACGTTGTGACCACAGCAAATCCCAACGAGCCAAACGCCAATCCTAAACCAAAAGTCCAGATTTTTCCCAACACCTGACTGAAAGGAACTCGGCTACCGGTCACAATCGTGACATTAGGACGTCGTATCGCAATCAACATCGCTAATAATCCGACCACGAAAATAAAAATGGACAGTCCATACAAATGCGTTGAATGATTAATCCAAACCCCTAATGGCGCACCGATAGCAATCGCACCATAAGTTGCCACGCCATTCCATGAGATCACCTGAGCCGTATGTCGGGAACCAACCAGTGTCATGCCCCATAACATAGAGCCGGTACTGGTAAAACTTTCACCCCATCCCAAAAATAATCGACCCACAATAATCAGGCCCAATGAAACCCAGGGCAAATGGGACATCCACATTCCAAACCCATAAAACACACCACTTAACGCACAACAGATCAAACCCAGTGTGACGACTTTTTTCGCCCCCCATAAATCAGCATAGCGCCCGGCTTGAGGACGGCTGAACAAAGTGGCCAGCGATTGAGCGCTAATAACCACCCCAGCCATGATGGAATTGAATCCCAAATCATTATGAACATATCCGGGTAAAACAGCTAATGGCAAGGCAACCGATAAATAACAAACAAAAGTAAACATCACAACAGAGAAAATTTGAAAGACTCGCTGTTGGGAGGACAGCTCAGGCATGACTTACTCACTCAGTAAATTCAGTCAAACAATAAAGGATATTTTATGCCTGTAATCAGATAGATACTAGGGCATGTTGACCCTTCGTGATTATTTTGAAGCTATCTGAGCCTGATTTAGGCAAGAAACATGGCTGGCTGGGTCACACGCTCCACCGACGCAGTCCAATACGGCATCAAGCAGGCTCAGATACCGTTCTATAAATTTCAATCATGACCGATTTTCTCCATAAGATATGAATTTCCCCACACCACATTGAGGCCGCAACCGGGACGACAAGAAAAATAAATTCCGAAAATTCTAGCTATGATATTTTCCGATAAATATCGGAGCTGGATCACATACCCGAGAGCCATCGGGCATAGATCACAATCTTTATGGATATTTGTGCAGTACTGGCTATTGCTTTTATCAAAAATTATCTATGCTGTGTAAAGCTTGACCAAGCCATGAAGGTGACCATCATGACCCATTATTTCGTTGATAAAACACCTTTGCCTGGCGGAGCCTATGAACTCCATCAGGAACAATGTCAGTATATTCCCAGCCGATCACATCGTATTTATGTTGGTTCATTTAGTGATGAACGAGCCGCCATTATGAGAGCAGAAAAAATTTTCCACAATGTACATGTCTGCCCGCATTGCTGTATTCATTTTCATCGTGCTGCAAGAGCACATGATGCCATGATACGATAATTATTTAGAATCAATGGGATAAACATCCAAGCGTTCGCCAAATTGCTGATGACAAGCCGTACCACATAGCAATTGCCGATTGTTTGGATTACCTGGCCCGTAGGTTAAATAACCTACGCCTGCTGCGGTGATCCGCCACTGCAGCATGTTTCCGTGCGTCTGAATAATCCCCTGATAATAACAGGCAGCCGGTTTTGCCAGTTGCCGAAACTGAGCCGGATTAGAAATAACCTGTGCAGTCTGAAAGAAAATCACCGCCTCCGCAGGCGACATTCGAAATGTCTGACAGCGAGATTCATAAGGTCGGGCTCGATCTAAAACATACTTCATGGTTAAAACCCGGTAATGGGGCTCTTCAGGAACAGTCTGGCAAGCGGAAAGAGCAACGATCAGAATGCTGAAACACCCGATCTTTATCAACCCACGGAGCTGTTTGATTCGTAATTGGATACTATTGATCACGTGACAATAAATTTACCTGTATACATATCATCTTTTGACTATAGCGAACCCCCCTACAAAAACAAAGATTCGCAGGGGAATTCATCATGCTGGAGACCATGGATCTTTCTGGCAAGTTACGCCATAGAGACTAACCGTTCTCCTGACCATTCCGGACGAGGTAACTGACAAACCATCTTCCAGCCATCGGCACCATCACCATAATAATTACGGATCAGATGCGTCCAGCGAAATCCAAAACGTTGATATAACGCCTGAACCCGTAGCGCACTGCAACGAACTTCTAATCCAATGGCTTGATAACTCGCGGCTTCGACCTCATCCAAAACGTGATGCAATAGTGTACTTGCCACGCCCTGACGTTGGGCCTCTGGCAAAACCGCAAGGGAATAAATACGCGCCCGACGTGGTAATTTAGGCCGTAATACCACCACATAACCTAGAATATCGCACCCTTGCTCCGCAACCCAAAAACTGGCTTTAGCTCGCCGCAACAAATAATACATCTGCCGCCGTTCGATCCGGTCTGAAGTAAAGCAACGCTGCTCAATCAGCAGCAACGAAGCCACATCATCATCATGAGCTGGACGGATCCGAATACTCATGAACGTCCCCGTCGTTCCAACCGATCCACAAATTCCCGCATGATCACCATATACAACTCATCGCCGAGATAACCATCTTCTACTTTATGATCAATACTCGGATTATCGTTGACTTCAATCACATAAGCTTTATGACCTTGCTGTTTCAGATCCACACCATATAAGCCATTGCCGATCATTTTTCCAGCCCGAATCGCCGCTTCCAGAACAACCCGCGGAACTTCAAATGTCGGTAATGAATCCCATCCGCCCGAACTAAAACGTTTAGAAGCATGGTTATAAATCTGCCAGTGATTCCTTGCCATATAATAACGACAGGCAAAAATAGGCTTGCCATTTAATAGACCAATTCGCCAATCGAATTCTGTATACAGATACTCCTGAACCAGCATCAGCGCGCTGATTTCCAACATCTGACTCAGCCGTTTCTGCAATTCATCCCGAGTGCTCACCTTAAACACGCCATCTGAAAACGAACCTTCCGGTTTTTTAATCACCATGGGATAACTGAATTCCGATTCGAGCTGATCCAGCTGTGCATCATCACAACTCATCACTACCCGGGTTTTTAAGGACGGGACCTGATTATAAGTAAACGCATCATGTAAAAAGACTTTATTACAGCAACGAAGAATTGATGTCGGATCATCAATGACCACCAGTCCCTGCTGCTCCGCTTCACAAGCTAACCGATAGGTCGGATGATCAATCGCTGTTGTCTGCCGGATAAAAAGAGCATCAAACTGGTTCAGTTGGACATGATCCTGAGCGGTAATTCGAGATGCTTCAATCCCCAACTTACGGGCCGCTTTAATAAAGCGTTTCATAGCATCCTGATCACTGGGCGGCAATAGTTCTTCAGGATCAACCAATAATGCCATCGACCATCGATAACGCCGCTCAAGCGTTTTGACTCGCCACACATGTTCGGCGAACCGCTGTAATCGTTCCATAAATACAGTCTGTTGCGGAGCATCCAATTGAATATAGGACATCCGTTCCACCTGCAATTTCAGCCCCTTAGCACTGGCACTTATCTGCAAATGTAACAATGGAGCTGGATAATTTCTAAATAGTTCACTGGCTAATGTCCGCCAACGAGGATCACTGGTCCAACCAAAATAACTGATGAGATCAACACAGGACTGATCATGAACATATTGGCTCAGTTCATCCGTCAACTGAATCGGCGCAGCTTCAGTTAAGTGCTTTGACAGGTTGCGAACCTGATTAATGGTTTTCACCGTCGGTAAAATTTTATGCTGACGCGCTTCGGCCAACAAAGAACAATAATAACCACGGCTTAAATAACGGCTGGTATCACATAGGTTAATAATTCGAACGCGGGGTTCATTTAATTTAGGGTAGTCCGCGACATAATCAGCAAAGCTGATCACTGTCATATCGGTTACATCCGGAAAGCTATCGACATTATCGACCACAACCAGAGTTTTATACATGGGATTTGATCATCCAAAAAACTGATATTTACAGGTAAAACATACCTGGATCCGAACAAATGCTCAGAAGGCCTTCAGTCATTCTCAAAGAGGATGGCGCCGGCTCTGCGACAACAATTCTCAAGCAGCTTGATATCACTATCACCGCCTCTCAGCAATCTATTTTTTCCTTTATTTTGATAAAAATAGATCATCCGCATACAGAAGCTCTCACCTACATTTTTGAACGAAGATCCTAACGCCCGATCATTTTTCATCTTGGGTCTTTTCTCAGATCATGTACATATTTTGAGAGCAATATGATTACCGATACCTTGTCTATTTTATTTCGAACGGATGAGTCAACATGACTTTATAGGTGTGTGGCCTGTTATTTTTACCTACTCTTTCGTTTTAGGATGTGGCGTAATTTTGCTTGGCTTAATCAGTACCTGAACATGTTCGACTTCATCACTGTTAATACCACCAAGCAATATACCAACAGACTCACCAGCACGGCCTTCATTCAGCACTTTATGCGACATTTCGATCCCGAGGCAAATAGCTTTCTTTCGTTCTTTAATACCTACGACTTCTATTTCTTCATTAATTTTAACAATACCTCTTTCAATAAGACCCGTCACAACCATACCTCGGCCTGGGATCGCAAATGTCTCTTTAATAGGCATTATAAATGATGGAAGCACGACAGGCTTAGCCAGTACCTGACCACGTTCGACTTCATCACCGTTAAGACCACCCAGCAATATACCAACACACTCACCAGCACGGCCTTCATTCATCAATTTACGCGACATTTCGATCCCGAGGCAAAGAGCTGTCCTTCGTCCTATAATACCTACACCTACGACCTCTATTTCTTCGTTAACTTTGACAATACCTGTTTGAATAAGACCCGTCACAACTGTACCTCGCCCGGGAATTGCAACTACCTCATCGATAGGCATTAAAAAAGGCTGGTACTCTGCAGGTATTGAGGCTGGCATCAAATCATCCAGAGAGTGAGCCAACTTAATGATGCCTTCTTCCCATTTAACTTCGCCTTGCAAAGCACCCAGCGCAGAGCCCTTGATCACAGGAATATCATCATTTGAGAAATCATACTCACTTAGAAGCTTTCGGACTTCAACCTCAACCCTCTCGATCCGCTCTTCATCAACCATGTCACATTTATTTATAAATACAATGAGGTAAGGCACATCAACCTGACGAGCCAACGAAAGATATTCGCGGGTCTGAGCCATTGGCCCTTCAACTGAATCAACAACCAAAATCGCAACATCCATCCGAGCGACATCAGTGATCATGCTTGTAACATCGTCGGTGTGCCCAACACAGTCAAGGTGTACATAGTGGCGAATGTCAGTATCGTATTCGACCTGTTTCACAGCAGCGCCTTGTGTTGCATCACCGTAATTTTTCGCCAAAACAGTTGTCATCGCAGCAATTAGTGTGGTTTTGCCATGCCCAGCATGACCCATCGAGCCCACAATCACAGATGGTTTGGAGCGTTCGGCATTTTCTTTAGACACAACCCATACCTTTTCGTTAGCTGAAAGCTTAACAAGATAATAACATTTATATTATTAAGTTAAAGTGGTTTCATCACCCCGCATTTTTACTGGCTTGATAGACGGCATGGCCTGTTAACCATTTGTTAATTTTTCAATCTTTTATCAATTCATCTTTTTTCGGGACACGAACTATCTTTATCTATTCAGATAGAAAAAAACCAAAAATCTTCTACAGTTTGATAAAGATCATCCGTGATTGTCGATAGTGATAGCGATAGCTTGAACAGGAAACATTTATGAAAATCAGCTCAAAATTATATCTGTGTATTTCTGCACTTATTGCGATGATTGCAATTAATTTGTGGTGGAGCCAATCGGGGATGAATAAGCTCATTCATGCGATTGAATTTGTAACAGGCCCAGCCTGGTCAACAGCAGATGGCGCAATGGAAGGAACAATCGGGATACAAGCACAAATCATCACGTTGCAACGCTATGCCTCTGGCGAGTTGACCAAAGCAGACACCATTGCAGCCTTAAAAGAGCCCAGCCAACTCAGCGATGAATCCTTTGCACGATTAAAATCCGCAGGATTGACCGAAAAAGACAAGACGGAAGAATTAGATCAACAACTTGCCCATTTTAATCAGAAAAAACAAGCCTTACTGAATGCCCCTGCCGAGGATTTACCAAGTAAATTGAACGAGCTTTTAGTTCAAGTCGATGCGATGCATAATTTCATCGGAGCATTAGAAGAAGCCGGAGATGAAAAGGTAGAACTAACCGCAGTGGAACTCGAAAAAACCATCACCAACATCAAATCTTTGGTCATCATCATCGCAATCATTACATTCATCATCAGTATCACCATTATCCTTTTTATCCGCTCGCTAGTCATCAACCCGCTGCATACGATGATCCAACGAGTGGCAGAGCTGGCCGGATCAAACGGGAATCTTAACTCACGCCTTGAGGTGAAAAGTGCTGATGAAATCGGCCAGCTCGGACAGCACATTAATGAATTTATTAGCGTTGTCTATAAAGTGGTTGCGCAAGTAGTTCAAGCCATTGAAAACACCACCCAACTGGCTGAGCAAATTGGAAATAATCTACAACAAATTGACGACCGAGCACGCAAACAGAACCGAGATACCGAGCAAGTGGCCGCATCGATCCATCAGATGTCGATATCTCTCGTCGAAGTAGCTAACGCCGCCCAACAAACCCAATCCAGTTCAACGGCAGTTCAACAGCGCTCCGAATCGGGTCAACAAACGCTACAAGGAACGATGAATTCACTCAATGAAGTCGTTAGTTCAATGGCAGAAGCCTCCGATGTTATCAGTACTCTCGAACAAGATGGCCAGAATATTGGTTCTGTCATGGAGGTGATCCGAAGCATTGCCGAACAAACGAATCTATTGGCATTAAACGCCGCAATCGAAGCGGCTCGAGCCGGTGAATCCGGCCGTGGATTTGCAGTCGTTGCCGACGAAGTACGAAACTTAGCCAACCGTACCCATGAGTCAACGATTGAGATCCAAAGTGTGGTTGAGCGGATCCAGACCGGTTCCAGTAATGCTGCGAAAATGATGCGTGATTCTCAAGAATTAACCGATAAAGTCTCAGAACAAGCTCAGAATGCGATCCATTTGTTTAATGACATTATCACGTCGATCAAAGATTTTAATTACCAAAACCAACAAATCACCGCGAACACCGAAGAGCAAAGCTCCGTCTCCGAAGAACTGAACCATCGCGTGGCCGATATTTCTGAAGATGCCAGCGCCAATGCCAAACTGACGCTCGCATCCGTAGCGGTCAAAGATCAACTGCAACACGAAGTCAGCTCACTCAAACAACAAATTCAGCGCTTTGGAGTATAACCGAAAGACAATGAGGTAGTATTTCAATAGCTGTTCCTAATAGTGCTCCCCTAGAATGAGGAACAGCTATTTAGGTCGTCCACCTTATAAACGTTAAGAGATCCAGATCTTTTGCTTCTTCAGCACAAAAGGCTTTGCGGACACCATCATGACACATAGCCCTCTTTGAAAAGATATCCGCACCGTTTAAGAGTGACTCTGCCATGCCCCCAGAGTCTTGGCTCGCACAAGCGGGGATGGCTGATCCGATCAAATCGGACGGAGTTGTCTAGAAGCTGTAGCCATCAATAAATCACATTATAAATAGATCCAACACTATCTGAATGATTCAAGCCTTATTCTTGTTTGGTCACTTTTATTTTGAATTTTTTAGAACTTTTATACATAGCCAATGTCCTACAAAAATGTTGGCTTTTAACACCAACCTACAATCAGGTTTAGCGATACAGGAGATTCAGATACGCTTGTTTATCATAAACGGCCCCACTTTATCTGTTTCAATGACTGAATAAATCTTCTGTCTCGTTAGAAAAATCCCGGAATCATCTAAAACGCAACTGGAGGATTCAGCATGCTTACAGTAAGCACGTTGATGCGCAAATATGGACGATTCACCGCGGTCAAGGACGCCTCATTTTCAATACAATCCGGTGAGATTGTCGGCCTGTTAGGCCACAACGGCGCTGGTAAAACAACGATTTTAAAGATGCTCAGTGGCTATTTAGAGCCCCATCACGGAACTATCGAATTAGATGGGATTGATGTCGTCACTCACCCCAAAATAGCTCAGCAGCAGATCGGGTATCTGCCAGAAAACCTGCCCGTCTATTCGGAAATGTCCATCGCCGATTATTTATACTATGCGGCTGCGATCAAAGGGATCCCGGAAAAAGAACACGATCAACACATCCGGCGAGTCATTCAGGCCACCGACATTGCCGATAAACTGCTCGCTTCTATCGGGACACTCTCCCGAGGTTACAAACAGCGGGTTGGAGTGGCTCAGGCGTTGTTGGGCGATCCTAAATTTCTTATTCTCGATGAGCCGACCAATGGCCTCGACCCCACCCAAACGGCGCAAATGCGGCAATTGATCCGACAAGCTTCACATCATGCAACGATTATCTTATCCACGCATATTATGCAGGAGGTTGAAGCGCTGTGTGATCGGGTCCTAATCATCCGCGGGGGAGAGCTGGCGATGGATGCTCAATTAGCCGACTTACGCCAGACCCACCAGCTTCATCTCCACTGCTCTCTCAATGACTCCGAAATCCAATCCTTACCTCAAACACTCTCCGATATTCAGGCCATCCACCCTCTTCCAGATAGTGGTGATGGTCACTATCAAATTGAGCTCACTCCTCAGGCTGAACTTACTCATGCCTGCCGGGATATCGCTCAAACCGTCGTGGCCCATGGCGATTTATATACTCTTCAACCTCAGCAAATGAACCTTGAAACTCTGTTTCGTCAGGTCAACCAACAGCCACTCAAGGAGGATACCCATGCAGCCTAATACGACGACCACCGTATCGCTTCGTCATATTGCCGGCAAAGAGGTTCAGTTGTTTTTTGCCTCCCCGATTGCTTACCTGTTCTTAGCGGCTTTTGCAGCCATCACGCTCTTTATTTTTTTCTGGGGAGAAGCATTTTTCGCACGCAATATCGCCGATCTCAAACCCTTATTCGAGTGGATGCCGCTGCTGCTTATTTTTCTTTGTAGTACGCTGACCATGCGCATGTGGAGTGAAGAACGCCGCTCCGGGACACTCGAATATCTACTCACTCGCCCGATCTCGTTGTATCGGTTTGTATTGGGGAAATTCGGTGGATGTTTAGTCCTGCTGCTGATCGCACTGATTGTCACCTTGCCTCTGCCCATCACCGTTTCTCTGCTTGGACAACTCGACTGGGGACCGGTCTGGTCGGCTTATTTGGCGACACTGCTGTTGGGCGCCAGTTATCTGGCCGTCGGGCTATTTGTCTCATCGCGCTGTGATAATCAGATTGTCAGCCTGATCGTCTCCTGTGCTATCTGTGGTGTTTTCTATCTGTTGGGAAGTCCGATCATTACCAATCTGTTCAGCACGGAGGGAGCACACTGGCTGCGTCTTCTCGGCAGCGGTTCTCGTTTTGACGCCATTACTCGCGGCGTGCTGGATTTTCGGGATCTCTATTATTACATCAGTCTGGTGGTTGTTTTCTTAACGTTAAATGGATACATGCTGGAGCGGGAGCGCTGGGCATTGGGGATCCCATCGAAACGGCACCGTTTCATTAATCGAATTGCCGGATTACTCATTCTGAATGTATTACTGACCAATGTTTGGCTTAGCCAGCTCAGCTCATTACGGATCGATACCACCGAAGGGAAAATTTATACCTTATCCAAAGCGACCGACCATATTTTGACTCATCTGAATGAACCCTTGTTAATCGAAGGTTACTTTAGCCATAAAACCCACCCGCTGTTAGCGCCATTGGTGCCTCAGTTGGAAAATCTGCTTCAGGAATATGCGGTGCATGGCCACGGGAAAGTTCGGGTACAATTTGCAGATCCCACCCAAAACCCGGAAGCGGCAAAACAAGCCGTAGGCCGTTATGGCATTCACCCGGTCCCGTTTCAGGTCGATAACCGCTATCAGTCTTCAGTCGTCAGTTCCTATTTTAATGTTGTCGTCTCCTATGGTGACCAATATAAGGTTCTCAATTTCAGCGATCTGATTAGTGCCAAAATGGGGCCTGATCACCGTCCTCAAATCGCACTCCGTAATCCGGAAAAAGATCTGACGGCCGCAATCAGTCATGTCATTCATGATTATCAGTCTTCGGGAAATTTATTTAACACCGTAGCCTCAACTCTAACATTTACCGGTTATCTGTCGGCGAGCCCCATGCTGCCGAAACCACTTGAGCAGTACCGGCAAATCATGACTAAAACCTTAACCGACATGCAGCAGCAGGCCAAAGGGCGCTTCAAATTCCGCTTTATGGATCCATCAAGTGATCCGCAGATGGCTCAGCAAATTGCTAAAAAATATGGCTTCAAACCCATGGCGACGAATTTGTTAAGCCAGCAGCGGTTCTATTTTTACATGACGCTTTCCGATGGCCAGCAACAGGTTCAGATCCCGTTAGGGGATATCAAAGGCAGTGATTTTAAACGGAATCTACAGGCCGGGATCAAACACTTTGCTAAAGGGTTTACCAAAACGATCGCATTGGTGACTCCGGGAAATCAGTCGCCTTATGCTCAGGGGCCTCATTTTAGGCAACTCACGCGCTATCTCAGCCGAAGCTTTGATGTCCGCCATGAATCACTACAAAACGGACAAGTGAGTGGTGATGCCGACCTGCTGATGGTGATGGCGCCTTCGCAATTGGATCAAAAACAGTTGTTTGCCATCGATCAATACCTGATGCAAGGTGGAACCGTCATTGCAGCCGCGTCTCCTTACCAACTGAGTTTTGACCAACAAGGGATCCATCTCGCCCCTCACGCGGGTTTATTCCTCAAATGGTTACACCACATGGGCGTGACGATTCCATCAAAAGTGGTGATGGATCCTCAGAATACAGCGCTACCGATTCCGGTAACCCGGACCATCGGCGGAGTTCCGATCCAGCAATATGAAATGATCGATTATCCCTATTTAGTCGATGTCCGAGCCAATGGGATGAACGCCAAAAATCCGATCACCAATGGCTTATCACAAGCGACTTTTTCATGGGCCTCACCGATCCAGATCCAAAAAACGGCAGGAATGAAGGTCACACCACTGCTGCATAGCTCCGACCAGAGCTGGCTGAGTGATGAAACTAACGTCATGCCTAAAATTGCCGGAAATAAACTGGAACCGTTCCGTCCAGATTCAGCAACCCAAGCATCGACTTTAGGCGTCATGCTTCAGGGTCGATTTAACTCATACTTTGCCGGAAAAGCATCGCCACTGCTGCAAGCCACGGATCACCCATCGGATCCACATGCTGCAACGGTGAAAAAGGCACCGACACAAATAGGTTCGGTATTGCAACAGTCGGCTGACTCCGCACGATTGATCGTGTTTAGTTCACCCTCGATGGCTCGAGATCAGGTGTTGAACCTGACCAGTAGCGCTCATCAGAGCCGTTATCTGAACACGTTGAAACTCCTCGATAACAGTGCGCATTACGCGCTGGAAGATACCGCGCTGTTAAATATCCGGCCACGCAGTCATTTCGACCGAACCTTGTTGCCTATGGATCATCAAACGCAACAGTTCTGGGAATATCTGAACTACGCTCTGGCCGCTATCGCACTGCTCATCATTGCTCTGATCCGGCGGATCCAGAAGGCTAAGAAAGTGCGTCGTTACCAACAACTATTCATCGACTAAGAGGCTCGTTATGTTAAAAAAAATCACGATTGTCTTAGTAATTGTCTTGATCGTACAGCTAGGGATAAGTGCAGCCATATTCTGGCATCAGAGCCAATTACGCCATAAACAGCAGGCTCATCTGCTGCTGAGCTTCAAGCCACAACAGGTTTCCCACCTGATTATTGAAGGTGATGACGCCAAACTATCATTGGTGAAACAACAGGGGCATTGGGTGATTCCCGAATTATCGAAATTGCCAGCGGATGCAGTTCGGGTTCAGGAATTACTGGAACAGTTAAGCACGTTGAAAAGCGCCTGGCCTGTTGCCGATTCGCCACAGGCTCAGCAGCGTTTTAAGGTCGCTAAATCTCACTTTCATCGTCATCTGGAACTGCTTTCGGATACCGGAACCATTGCCAATCTCTATTTGGGCTCTTCACCGGAATTTCGTCAGGTTCATCTGCGCCGAGAAGAAGACACCGCTATCTATCGAGTTCCTTTAACCGTCTATCCGCTCCCGACCAGCGCTCAGCAATGGCTAGATAAAGGCCTGTTGCAAGCTCATGCTGATGAAATCACTGGACCGGATTTTCAGATCAAGAAAGTCAAACAGGTTTGGCAATGGCAGGGACAACCAGCACCTGATAAACAGGTGTTGAGTCAGGAACAGGCCAGTTTATTCGCCAATGCGATCAGCCATTTGATGATCCAAAAAATTGCAGCAACACCGATTAATGGCGCCGCTCAAGCGCAACTCACGGTAAAACAAGCGGGGAAAACGTTCAGTTATCAGCTTTGGCATCAGGATAAGCGCTATCAGATTGCCCGCAGTGACTATACTCAGCGCTTTAGCATCAGCCAAACGCAGTATCAGCAACTGACTCGTTACCACGCAAAAACCTTATTACACCTTCCAAAAACCAAGGACAAAAACAGTCCCAAAGCGCCGCCAGTAGCAGCCGCTCATTAAATCTGAATCCGCCCTTCGGGGCGGTTTTTTACTTTAAGATCGCTTCAGTTTCGACGCGGCATTGACTGTCAATTCGAATACAAACGGCATCATGACGCCAATATTCAAACTCACTATCAATTAATTCTCCCGCCTGATTATAGTTGACCCGGATAATTTTCAGCACCATTTGCCCGGGGCTCAAGTGCAGTGCTTTCGCAACCGATGCCGGAGCCGCAGCAGGCTGAACATCAAACCGGGAGCGGCTATTGCGATAACCATACCGTTGCCGATACAACTCCGTGAGCGATTGCGTTAAATCTTCCTTTAAAATATCCGGAAAATAGCGACTCACCAGACAGTTTTCCACCAGCAACACCGCCCGACCATCAATAGAACGGCGACGAGTTAACCGTTCAATCGGTGTCAGTGGTTCCAGTTCCATCACTCGCATCAGCTCAGGTGATGCCAGCTCACTTTGGATACTTAAAACTTCGGTATCAGCGCGGCGATGTTGTTCTTCAACCATCCGGTGGAAATGGCTACGACTCAGCGGATTATAAATCAACCGAGGCACTGCCACGAACCAACCTCGGCGCCCTTCCCGATAAATCAGCCCTTCCGCCTCCAATGCAGACAAGGCATCTTTTAAAGTCATACGGGAGACAGCAAACAACTCACTGAGCTGGCGCTCCGATGGCAGTTTATGGTCCTTATCAAACACACCCGCATCTAATTGCTGGCGGAGTTGTTCTCGGATCTGGTGGATCCGCAGTGGGCTATCAGACATCCCTTCTCCAATTGGTCTATACCAAATAAATCATCGCTTAAACTATAGTAAACAATCTTTATGAACGAAAATAGTGCGCTAAATCACTTTAAAAAACACTTGATTGAATGATTAATAACCATCATATTCATAAATGTGTCATTTTTTTGAATTAAAGATGTCACTTAATCAGATTACGTTTAGATAAACTTTTTTCTGATCTAGTCCAGGAGACACTCATGAATAAATGGATGATGACGCTCGGCGCTCTGTCGTCGCTTTGCACTACTCAACTCGCTTTTGCGAATACGAACCTTCAGCCACTCATTCAGAAAGCCCAACAGGAAGGCGCTGTCGTCAGTGTCGGAATGCCAGATAGCTGGGCTAACTGGAAAGATACCTGGCGCGATTTAGCGAGTAAATATGGCCTGAAACATCAGGACACCGACATGAGCTCTGCTCAGGAGATCGCAAAATTTGCAGCGGAAAAACAACATGCCACCGCGGATATCGGCGATATCGGCTTTGCATTTGCCCGGGTCGCGAAAGCCAAAGGAATTTTGCAACCCTACAAACCCAGCCACTGGAAAGATATTCCCAACTGGGCGAAGGACAAAGACGGCTACTGGGCTTTAGGATATACAGGAACCATCGCTTTTATCATCAACAACAATCTGGTTAAAAATCCCCCACATAGTTGGCATGACTTAATTAACGGAAAATATCGAGTCACCATTGGTGATGTCGGCTCTGCCGCACAAGCGAATAATGCCGTTTTGGCCGCAGCGATTGCCAATGGCGGCGATGAAACCAACATCAAACCGGCGTTAACTCTCTTTGCAACACTTGCTAAACAAGGACGCCTCTCCCTCAATGATCCCAGTATTGCCAATCTCGAAAAAGGCGAAGTCGCTGTAGGTGTGATGTGGGATTTCAATGCATTGAACTATCGCGATAAAATAGACCGCAGTCGCTTTACGGTACTTATCCCTTCAGATGGTTCGGTGATCTCCGGCTATACCACGATCATTAATAAATATGCCCCTCATCCAAACGCTGCCAAACTAGCCCGCGAATACATTTTTAGCGATGCCGGTCAGATTAACTTAGCCCGAGGCTATGCTCGTCCAATTCGAACTCAGATTGCGTTACCGGATGATGTTAAAGCGAAATTACTACCGAATGATGAATATAAAAATGCCAAGCCGATTCATGACTTCAAAGCCTGGCAGAAAACCGCCCGACATCTGCCTCAGCTATGGCAAAGTCAGGTCTTAATCTATCAGCAGTAGAGGCCTGTGATGTCCAACTCTGTAATCTATATTATCATTGATGGATTAAGTGATCAGGTAGCCCGACAACAGATGGGCTATCTGTTTGCCTTAACGGAAGCCGGTCAGGCCAGCTATTACACGCTGCAATGTGAGCTGCCTTCGCTATCCCGACCTTTATATGAGTGTCTGCTCACCGGTGCCACACCGGTCGAAAGCGGTATCGTCCACAATGGCGTTCAGCGCCGCTCGAATCAAGTCAGTTTGTTTGATCTGGTGCGCTCGACGCAGAAAACAACTGCGGCAGCGGCTTATCACTGGTTCAGCGAATTATACAATCGCTCCCCTTATTCAGCGCGCCGGGATCGTTTTACGCATGATCCAACGTTAGCCATTCAGCACGGGATTTTTTATCATCAGGATCACTATCCAGATGAACATGTGTTTCTGGATGCGGACTATTTGCGCTGCCAATACCAGCCGGATTTACTGCTGATCCATCCGATGAATATCGATGATGCCGGTCATCATTTTGGTCTTGATTCCAGTGAATACCGCAATCAGGCTCGGCAAACTGATTTACTGTTATCTCACTATCTACCGGAATGGATGGCTGAAGGTTACCAAATTATCATCACCGCCGATCATGGCATGACAGCCGATAAAATGCATGGCGGTCGGCAACCCTGCGAACGGGAAGTGCCCCTTTTTGTCATCGGGGATCACTTCAGCCACAACCTGGATATTGTGCCACGGCAAAAAGAACTCTGTGGTTGTATTGCTTCACTCATGGGGATCGCAAATCACCATAAACCCATCTGTAAAGCATTGCTCAAGGAGACCTTATGCCTCGATGGATAATCCAGTGGCGACCCGCGCTGTTTATGCTGCCGATGCTGATGTTACTGGCACTCTTTCAATTAGCCCCGCTGGTGTGGGTTTTAATTCATAGCCTGCTGGATGATGATGCTCAATTCTCCTGGATCCACTATCACGATATTCTTGCCTCTCCGTTTTACCGGCAAGCGTTTATGCATAGTCTCTGGATCTCGGTCTTCTCCAGCCTGATCGGTTTAATCATCGCAACCATCGGCTGTGCCTCGCTTCGACATACTCAAGGACGTTTGCGCCAGCTATTGCTCGCGTTTACCAATATGACCAGCAATTTTGCCGGAGTTCCATTGGCTTTTGCTTTCATTATCATTCTTGGGTTCAATGGCATGATGACGTTGATCCTCCGCCGTATCGGTTGGATCGATGACTTTAATCTCTATTCCAGTCATGGCCTGATGCTGATCTACAGTTACTTTCAGATCCCGCTGGCCATTTTACTGCTCTATCCGGCATTTGATGTTCTTAAAGATGAATGGGCTGAATCCGCCGGACTACTCGGAGCATCACGTAGTTACTACTGGCGAAAAATTGCGCTTCCGGTTCTGGCACCCGCGCTACTTGGAACCTTCATCATTTTGTTAGCCAATGGCATGGGCGCTTACGCCACCGCTTATGCGCTAACCTCGGGGAACTACAATCTAGTCACGATTCGAATCGCCAGTTTAGTCTCCGGCGATCTCTATCTGGAACCTAATCTGGCAGCCTCGATGTCGGTGCTACTGGTCATACTGCTAACGCTGGTCGCCTGCATCAATCAATGGCTACTGAAAAGGAGCTATCATGCCGAATAAATTCACGTGGGGACTTTATCATCGGTTCGTGTTGATACTGATCGGATTCATATTACTGCTGCCTCTTTTAGCCACTGCGATCTATTCACTTTGCCAACAATGGGGAGCGACTATTTTACCTTCCGGATTTACCCTTTCGTGGTATCAACAGCTCTGGCAGGATCCGCGCTTTCTCATCGCATTGGGACACTCACTGCTGATTTGCCTGGGTACACTGATCATCAGTGCCGTATTGATTGTCCCTGCCGTGTTTGTGGTTTTTTATTACTATCCCAAACTCAACACCCTGATGACCGTTTTTACGCTGCTTCCTTTTGCCATTCCTCCGGTGGTTTCATCCGTCGGCCTGCTCCAATTGTACGCGGACGGCCCCTTACCCATCACCGGGACTCCATGGGTTTTAATCGGATGCTATTTCACCATTGCCTTACCTTTTATCTATCACGCTGTCCGTAATAATCTGCGGGCGTTAGATCTACACTCTCTCATGGATGCCGCCCAGTTGCTGGGCGCCAATAGCATTCAAGCATTCATTAAAGTTATTTTACCGAATATTCGTAAAGGTTTATTGTCATCGCTATTTTTGTCGTTCTCTTTTTTAATCGGGGAATTTGTTTTTGCCAACCTTCTGGTCGGAACCCGTTATGAAACGCTGCAGGTTTATCTGTACAACATGCGCCAAACCAGTGGTCACTTTACTTCAGCGCTGGTGATCTCTTATTTTACCATTGTGTTGCTGCTCACCTTAGCCGCGACCCGTTTTAACCGTTAGGGCTATCTGATGCATCCTGTTTCTATTTGCCATTTAAAGAAAAGCTTCGCTGATAAAATCGTATTCAACGATATCAATCTGACCATTGACGAAGGTGAATTTTTGACGCTACTAGGTCCTTCCGGATGTGGTAAATCGACCCTGCTGCGATCACTGGCCGGATTAACCTCTATTGATAGCGGTGAAATTTACATTGGTGATCAACCGATTACCCATATGCCGGTTCAAAAACGAGGCATTGGGATGGTCTTTCAAAGCTATGCTTTGTTTCCGAACCTTAACGTATTTGACAACATCGCTTTCGGACTCAAGCTTCAGGGGCTCGACAGTCAAACCATCCGCACTCAGGTCCAAGAAATTCTGGAGCTGGTCGAATTAACCGACTTTCAAAACCAATTTCCGAAAGAGCTTTCCGGTGGCCAACAGCAACGTGTGGCTCTCGCGCGTTCACTGGTCGTGCGCCCCAAAGTTCTGCTTTTGGATGAACCTTTGTCGGCACTGGATGCCCGGATCCGCAAACATCTGCGCGAGCAAATCAGGGCAATTCAGCAGGAACTGAAATTGACCACCATCTTTGTGACTCATGATCAGGAAGAAGCTCTCACCCTGTCGGATCGCATTGCACTGATGCATCAAGGCGAAATTATTCAGTGTGATGCGCCAGAACAGCTTTATCTCGATCCGATCAATCAATTCGCCGCCAGTTTCATGGGGCAATATAATTTGCTGGATCCTCAACAGGCATCGCAATTAACCGGTCAGAACTACCCAGGTGTGGTCGCCATTCGCCCTGAATCAATCTATTTTGAAGAGTCTGGTCGGACCTATCCGGATCATTTTACGACGCCACTGAAAGCTTCAGTTCTCAATCATCAGCTATTAGGTTCCGTGATCCGCTACCAGGTCAACTGTCACCAGACCCAGCTCACGGTCGATCTACTGAACCGACGAGCCGAACGGCTGTATGCACCGGGAACATATGTGAATCTTCGGATTGATTGTTCGACAATCCGGGCCCTAAAAGCGTGATTTTACAGACGATTGATGATAAAAATGCAGTTCTTATCAGGAAGACAACTTTATTATGCCTACTAATTCATTAACAATTTTTGACTTGGATGACACCCTGCTCAATGGCGACACCATGGCCTTATGGCATCGTTACATTGTCAAACAACAGCTTGTTGATCATTCGGACCAGTTTTTAGCTCAAGATCGGGAATACGAAGCGGCCTATCGCAATGGCACTCTGGATATGCAAGCTTATCTTAATTTCAGTTTAGAGCCACTGCAATCATATGCTGCCGAGCAAGTCGACCAGATGGTGCAGGAATTTATTCAGCAAACCATTACACCGTTGCTCTATCCTCAGGCATTTAAGTTAATGGCAGAGCTACGGCAGAAGCATCACCAATTGCTGGTGATTTCAGCAACGGTCGATTTTATTGTCAGACCTGTGGCCAAACTGTTCGATATTCAGGATGTCTTGGCAATCAATGTCGCTCGCCAACATGGCCGCTATACACCTCAGATTATCGGCACGCCGTCTTTTCGGGAAGGAAAGATCATTCGCTTGCAACAATGGCTAACCCAACAATCGGAACAGCCGGAGGATCTGCATTTTTACTCAGATTCCATCAATGATCTACCGTTATTGGAACAGGTCGACCATCCTTATGTCGTCAATCCGTGTCAACCTCTAGCTGATATCGCCAATAAACGGGGATGGCCCGTTCTGGAATGGCAACTCGGAAACGCTGAATAAATTCCTGTGCTCTTATGGGCTTTCCATCGCCCGATTTGATAAGAGCGAGCCGTGAGCCAAAGTGGTGGTTTAATCTAAACCCGATTAAACCACCCACGTTCGACGATTCTACGCTGATTATCCTTCTACAGCTGGTGCATTTTGATCCATTTTCGCAACTCTGGGTTCGCGAGCGAAGATTAAAACAATCACACACGCAAATATCGCTAAAAAGCCATAGCCTAAGGCAACGTGGAACAGATCCATATAATGAGACATCTGACCCGCAATGAAATTCGGAACAGCGGCTCCCGTGTACGACGTTGCATAGATTAAGGATAACACGCCGGTACGTTCTTTGGTCGAAACCCCAACTAACAACGAACCGACACTCCCGGTGAGTACAATCCCCTGAGCGATCCCGGCCAAGACACTGGCGATTAAAAAGTAACTAATGGTCGATGATTTAATCGATGCAAGGACTCCGATTAAAAACAATACGAATAACACCATCCCCACCCGCTGGGCTTTGGCAGGTGTCAGCCGTGCTGACAGAGGCCCACCGAGTGCGCTCGGAAGCATATATGAAGAGAACACGATGGCGCCGGTCAGCGTGCTACTCGAACCAAGCGCTCCCGCAGAGATAGTTGGACCATAGGCCTGAAAAAAGCCACCCACCGCCCATGTGGCAACAAATGTACACGCCGCAATCGGATACACTCGCCGATCTTTAGGCATTGAAAACCGAGGGCGAAGAGACGCCAGAAGCCCCGGAGCGCGCCGAACGGTTTCTTTGCTAAAAGCAATCAGTAAGCCGCAAATGACCAACCCAAACATCACCACGATATAACAGATAATTCTGGGGTATGCCCCGTATTCGACCTGAGCTCCGGAAGCAATAGCACCTAAAGTCAAACCGACCATGGGCGTATTGCTGACAATAGCGGCCGGAAGCCAAGAGGGTAACGAGACCGCATTATCAATAATAAAAGCGGTCATGGTGCTAGAGGCCAGACCACAGGCGAGCCCCAATAGAAACCGCCCGAGGATCAAAGGCATCGCGCCATTCACATTAAGCAAAATGATGTCGGCGACAATACACAATAAGAAAACAAGAAAAATAACGGGTTTTCTTCCCAAATGATTGGAGATTCGCCCAAAGATCAGCAGCGCCGTAACCGCTCCGACAAAATACACAACAGCCGTCAACGCTAGATCATTATAACTTAACCCCTCAGAACGACGATAAATCTCGTAAAGAGGGATCGGAGTCGCCGAAGCCGCAAATGTCATCAATAGTGACAATGTTGAGGCCCAAAACCCCATATTTTTGTTTACATTTTTCATCATCATTCTCTAAATTTCGGAGACTATATCCTTTAAGGACTGTTGATCTTTCCGGGGTGAATTTTGTGCAAATAAAACGCCTTAAACGTTATATCCTTTGAGGTTTGACTCATGAATGCTCATCGAATATATGCTATTTAAGACGCATTTAAATTAAATCTAATGAACTATCAGTAGATTAATAAATCAGTACTTCATTATTTATTCGTCGACCAAGTTAAAAATAAAAATGATATCCAAATTCTATTTATCACTCACAATTGAGAACAGATGAATACAGTCAAAACAACCCTAAATAAATATAATTAAGCTATTCAAACTAATTTGAATGTTATTTCATCTGTACTCTCAAAACTTCTAAATATATGGAGTCTAATTAAAGTGCTTTTGTTAGTATTTCTTTAATAATATCTTTGGTGTAAATATGCTCTAGGGCGAAAAACGGCGCATTACCAAGTGCTTTTTCGACAATATCATCGATATCTGACGCTTTGATGTTCACTTGAGAAAGACGTGTTGGGGTCCCTATTTGGTTAAACCAATTTTCCAGTGCGCTAATGCCTTCTTCAGCACTCACTTTACCAAAAATCTTAGCGGCAAAGCGCTCAAATTGAGTTCTGTTTTGAGAACAATACCATCTCATCCATGACGGCATCACAATGGATAATCCGGCACCATGAGGCACATGATGTATTCCCGCAATAGCCATTTCTATCATATGGTTTGGCAAAGAGATCCCTGCCGTTCCGGGCATGGTTGATCCATTCAACGCTTGAGTCGCCGCCCACGCAAATTCGGCTCGGGCATTGTAATCATTAGGATCGTTTAACAAAACTTCCGTCGTTTCAATCACTGTTCTGATATTGGTTTCAACATAAGAAGCTGTGATATTTGGATAATATGATGCGGTGAAATATCCTTCAATTGAATGTGCAATCACATCAGAGGCTGAATAAACAAGATAATCTCGGGTAACCGTTTTTTGCAGATCTGGATTGATGATCGACACTTTGGGATATAAACAAGGATCTTTAATCAAGAATTTTTCACTGGTTTTTTCATTGGTTACCGCCGCACCACAGTTCATTTCACTGCCGGTTGCCGCTAAGGTCATGACCGTAAATACCGGTAGCGCCGTACTAAATGATGCTTTCGGATTAAACAAATCCCATACATCGCCATCGTATACTACGCCGGCTGCAATGATTTTAGCGCTATCGGCCACTGAACCGCCACCCACACCTAAGATAGCATCGACCTTATGCTCCCGAGCGACCTCAATCCCTTCATAAATTTTAGATAAAACCGGGCTGCTAATCACGCCCCCCAAAGCCACGAATTCAATATTTTTTTCTTTAAGACTATGGGTCACTGCATCAAATAATCCATTATTTTTAATACGTTCACTTCCATAGAGTAATAGAACTTTTTGAATGCCTGCGTCAGCAACATATGTCCCGATCGTCCCTTCGGTATCATGTCCAAACACGAGTCTGGTCGGATTGTAAGATATAAAATTCTTCATAATTATTCCTCCACGATTGAACCTATAGAATAATTTTACTGCTAAAGCGAACCGTCACAGTTGAACAATGATCTGAGATGTTTGCCTAATCCACTCACGGCTGACCCAGCCCTGATTAATAATTTTTTCTTCTGACAATACGACAGCATTTGATTTTTTGATGTGTAGTATTTAAGTCAGTATCAAGCTTTATGTATGTGGATTATTTTCATCAGTGTTTCATTTTCTATGACTTTATTAAAAATGAAAATAATGATGCGAGTCATCTTCATCACAAAGCTCTTTTATGAAATGGATTTAGTTTAACGGCAGCCTTGAACCATAGAATTGAATAGTTCTCTATTTATAAAAATCAATCAAATTCAAATAGTTATATATTATTTATTTAAAAAATGTAACATGAATTGGACTCGCTCACCTACAGACACCTTCGGAACTTCAATCAATCGGTAGCCAAATTGGTTATACGCTTTAACCATTTCTTGATACGTAGCAACCGCCTCGTCGAAATTCTGCTTGCGCTCTTGATCGTTGATAAAAATGGATGCCCAAGGGGGAAAAATAAATACATTCTGACAATATTTTTGAGTATGACAATATGTGTGCAAAGATTTCGAAATGGGTAAGCACTCGAGCTTACTATATCCATAAACATCAATGAGGCTTCGGTCAAAGAAAACAAGTTCTTTTGACTTAACATAAGCTTGATAATGAGCAAGTTCTTCTCGCATCATTTCGTCACGAAACGCGACCTTATCATCCCAAGGCAGGGCATGCCCTCGACAAGCAACTTGCTGCTGGATGATACGACGACCGGTTTCCGGAACAGACAAGTAGCCAAGCCTATTTAATCGATGGATAACCGACGTTTTGCCCGTTCCGGGCCCTCCGGTCAAAATAATCAAATGATTCAAAGGAACCTCCAATAGGGATGATTATAAATATTGTTAATGATGTTCGAGTCACGACTAACGGATAGCCAATCACAGACCATGCAAAATGGGAAAGTAGGACGCTTTATATGCTGGTTTGATTAAATGAATGTTTAAAAATAATCGAAAGGTCATACCCTGATATGTCAGAGTTACATCCAGAAAGGTGAGCGATAAAATGCTCTTATTGAGCCGAGAATTAGACGTTAGGGTTAAACATCTAATCTAAGGGGGAACATTCCCATTCTACCGTAGTTGAAAAGCGGTTACCAGCTTGGCACACTGTACGATTCAGCCACTTCATCCAAATATGACCGAATCGAATACAACCATACTATGTCCAATATTATGCATCACTGCACTACTGCACATTCCGAGAGATTTGTGGCGTATAACTAGCACTTCCGGCTTTGACAAAATCAACAAAATTACAGATCCCGGAAATAGCTTCATCATCATGATGAGACACATAAACCATCTGCGTTAATTGTTGTTGTGCAATCAGTGATAACGCTTGCAAGACTAGTTTACGGTTAAAATAATCCAGCCCCTGACAAGGTTCATCGAGCAAGAGTAACAATGGATGTTTAATCAACGCCCGGGCGATCAACAATAACCGTTGCTGACCATAGCTTAATTCACGGAACCCTTTTTTTGCCAGATGTTCCATTTTTAACAAACTCAGCCAGGCCAGTGCTTGTTCTTTTTCCTCATAACTCGGCTGCTGATACAAACCGATGGAATCATAAAATCCGGAGATCACAACATTCAATGCGCTGGTATTGACCCGATACTGTAAATGCAGGGCAGACGAAACCATGCCGATACGCTGCTTGACCTGCCAGATACTTTCCCCACTCCCGCGACGCGTCCCAAATAATTCAATCTGATTACTATAACATTGAGGATGATCGCCAAAGATTAAATTGAGTAGGGTACTTTTGCCACAGCCATTGGGCCCACGGACCTGCCAATGTTCACCGGCATGAATTTGCCAGTCAAGATCCTGAAAGATCACGCCGTCATGATACGCAACTTTTCCGGACTGAATCGCAAATAGCGGATCAAAATTCTGAAAATCAGGCGTGCCAGCCGATAGAGTTGCCACGACCGCCGAAGAAACCTCCGAAGCCATGGCTAGCCATTGCTGACGCAGCGGATGGCTAAGCCACTGTTCACGTTCAAAACTGCTATGGAACTGCCCGTCATCAAATAAGGCAATTTGGCTAAAACAAGCCGGTAGCTCCTGATCACGACTAGTAATCATCAGCAATTGATAATGCTGACTTAATTTGTCGAGAAGTTGGCCAAGCTGCTGCTGGAACTGCTTATCCAATCCGGCATAGGGTTCATCTAAAACCAGCAGTTCAGGATCCTGTAAAATGGCTCGAGCCAGCATCAGACGTCGGGTTTCCCCGGTCGATAACATAAAAAAGCCACGAGAGCGAAGATGCGTTAAACCACAATCGGCCATCACCTGTTCGATCCGCTCCGGATCCAAGCACACTTCAGTCAGTAACTCTTCCACTGAAGACCCCGGATCAACTTCATTGGTCAAATCAGTTTCATCATTGGCTTTTTCACGTTCTAACAAGCGCTGCTGTACACTTAATGACACGACACCGACACATCCGGGAACTCCTTTCAGAGTCCCATTAACCAACTCTGCTTCGTCACACAGATAGTCAGCTAATAAAGATGGAGAGTTATCTCCGGCAATAATACAGGTGTGTTGCCCTGAAGCGATTTGCCAGGATTTAATAAAACAACTTTGTTGGTCTTTTTGGAATTGGCACTGCTCAAATTCAATCATGATTCTATCAACCTCCTTGATAGCTCCATGCTAACGGATCTTTTAAAAATTGCGACTAGGATCGCAATAAGAATTGAATCAGAATAATTATTCAAAGAGATAAACGACGAAAGCCCGCTTAAAATAAGCGGGCTTTCTGAATGTGGCTCCTCCTGCTGGGCTCGAACCAGCGACCTGCGGATTAACAGTCCGTCGCTCTACCAACTGAGCTAAGGAGGAATTGTGGTGCCCAGAGGCGGAATCGAACCACCGACACGAGGATTTTCAATCCTCTGCTCTACCGACTGAGCTATCTGGGCAACGGCGGCTATTAAACGTTTTCGCCGGAGGGAAATCAAGTAATTTTTTTAAAAAAATGACTAACCGCGCATTTTAACGTCAATCCGATGTTTTTATAATCGCAGATGACTCAAATCAAGCCATATAGGCTATATGACTGTGCTTTTTTCCCCTCAAAATAACCGCCCACACATTGCTCATCCGTTATAACTATTAATTTTTTCTTCCTTCGGCGATTTTCATAAGAAAAAGAGCAAACGGATCAAATTCACTTTAGATGATTAGGGTCTGGATAATTTTAGACAAGATAGCGATATATCGATTTAATTAGATTCAACGAGTCCGCATGTAAACGTGATAAACACCATGCCAACACATCAATCATACAACCAAATTTGACAAGGACTTCAAATATCTTTTAAAAGCACGAACGCATGTTCTGAAACGACGAAAGCCCGCTTAAAACAAGCGGGCTTTCTGAATGTGGCTCCTCCTGCTGGGCTCGAACCAGCGACCTGCGGATTAACAGTCCGTCGCTCTACCAACTGAGCTAAGGAGGAATTGTGGTGCCCAGAGGCGGAATCGAACCACCGACACGAGGATTTTCAATCCTCTGCTCTACCGACTGAGCTATCTGGGCAACGGGGCGTTATTAAACTTTTTTTAAGGTCCTAAGTCAACATTATTTTTCACTCAAAAATGCGATTGAACAGTAAACAACCAATTTTTATGATTTATAGGCAATTCTGCGATTATTTTCAGTAAAAGAGCGTGAACAGGGTCCAATAAATTCTCAAATAAACTATCCATGATCCGATTCATGTTATAACATAACGATTTATTTTTTAAACAATAGTTAAGCTTATGCAGCGACAACTGGCCCATTTAGTCAAAACAGCAGAACATTACTGTGAGCAAAACCAACAACGTCTAACCCCTAATCGCCGAGAAGTTTTATCGATTTTAGCGACCAATCATACCCCCATGAGCGCTTATGAGATTCTCGATGCGATGAAACCCAAGCATCAATCGATCAAGCCCCCCACTGTTTATCGGGCTTTAAAATTTTTATTGGATGCCGGGCTAATTCATAATATTGAATCAACCAATCAATATTTACTTTGTAATCACCTCGATCATCCGCATCAGCCCCAGTTATTAGTCTGTCAGGTATGCCGGTCTGTTGAAGAGATCCCATTAAGTGACGAGATGCACAAACAACTGTGTGAGAGTGCTAAATCGAGAGGATTTCATCTCATTCACCATGCGATCGAATTACACGGTATTTGCCACAATTGCCAAGAGCAACATAATTGATGTCCATCGATACCCATCTCATTAGCGGTTTTTTGGGAAGTGGCAAAACCACAACCCTCAATGCGTTATTACGACAAAAACCGGTATCCGAGCGTTGGGGGATCCTCATCAACGAATTTGGAGAACTCGGATTAGATGAACGCCTGATTATCGCGGATAATTCTGTACTCTTACGACAAATCAGTGGGGGGTGTTTATGTTGTACTCAAGGGGCAGCATTTCGCTTAGCTTTAGAGCAATTAATCAGTTTCAAACCAAATCGAATTCTCATTGAACCCACCGGGCTGGGTCATCCGGGAACGATCATTCAACAACTAGTGCAACACCCTCATATTCAGTATCATTCAACCTTTGTTATCGTTGATATCCAACAAGTTTTGGATCCTCAATATCAGTCTGAATATCTGTGGCAACAAATGTTCAACGGCGCATCTTATATTGTGCTGAATAAATTAGATCAAGTGTCCTCAGCAATACACGCTCAGGCCATTGAATGGCTACAGCAGCATTATCCGCAACAAAAAAAGATTTCAGTTGAATATGGACAACTCCCCCTGAAATACTTCACAATGCCTGTCCCGCTTTGTACTCAGCCCTGTGAATCCAAAGTGATCACACACATTTCTCGGGTCGAGCAGCAGGGTCAGGGATATCAGAGTTGTGGCTGGCAATTTCCACAAACGGTGAGCTTTAACCATCAGGCATTAATAGCGCTGTTGCAACGTTACCAAGTACGGCGCGTCAAAGCGCATCTACATACAGATATAGGATGGAGAACGATCAATGGTCTTGGTCGTCAAATCAACAGCTGTCCGGCCAAAGCGGCCGCTACAGCTAAATTGGAACTCATCCATTCCGAACGACTGAACTGGCCCGATATTGAACAAGAACTACAAAATGTTAAGACTGGATAAGAAGTATGTCTTTAAAGAAGTTTAATTTTTGGTCACGTTGGTGGGCTCTGCCTAAGCTACACCGCCGTGGACTGTTACTCATTATTATTTTACTGGCCATTGTTTTTGCCTGGACCCCATCTAAAAATTTAACAGGTGAAGTCAACCTGCCGGCCAGTCAACCCAGCCAGGATCAACCTGGAGAAACGCTCCCTTCAGCCAGTGACCCGGTCACCGATCAAAACCAGAGTATGCAACCCAGTCGTGAATACACAATTGTAACGGGTGATACGTTAGGTGAGATCTTTACTCATCTGGGATTAAGCTATAACCAGATGAACACTATCCTAGAAAATGACCAAACTCAGGCACTCGATACTCTAAATCCTGGTGATAAATTACGCTTCTGGCTCAATGACAAACAGCAGTTGACCCGTTTTCAGGTGTACTTCAATCCGGGATATTATGTCGATTTTAATCTATTAGAAGATGGCAGTTACGAATCTAAAGAAATCCGGCTGGAAGGGACTTGGAAACGTCGCCTGATCCGAGGAAAAATAGAAGGCAGTCTCTATTTATCCGCCCGTAAGCTTGGATTAACTCCCGCTGAAATTGATCAGATCGGCCAGATGTTCAGAGATAAAATCAATTTCAGCCGAGAACTACGCGCCGGCGATCTGTTCCAGGTGGTCCTTGAAGATCAATTTATTGATGGACAAGCGACCGGAGAAAACCATCTGCTAGCGGTCCAGATCGTGAATCGCAACCGAGAACTGAATGCTTTTTTGTTTGATAACGGCAAATATTATGATGAAAACGGTGACAGTTTAACCCGGGCTTTTTTACGGTATCCAACTAAACGCCACTACCGCATCAGTTCGCCGTTTAATTTACATCGCCGTCATCCGGTAACCGGGCGCATCGCCCCCCATTTTGGGACTGATTTTGCCTGTGCCAGTGGAACCCCAGTCATTGCTACCGGAGATGGTGTCGTGACCCGAGTAATCCGCCATCCTTATGCGGGATTATATGTGGTTATTCGTCACGGAAGTACCTACATCACCCGTTATCTACATTTAAGCAAAACCTTCGTTAAACAGGGGCAACCGGTGAAACGAGGACAAGTGATTGCATTATCAGGCGCAACCGGACGTGTCACAGGACCGCATTTGCACTACGAATTTCGTATTAATAATCGCCCGGTAAATCCGATGAGTGCCAAAATTCCAATGGCGGCAGCGGTTTCACGTAAAGATATGCCCGCCTTTAAGAAAGTGGTCAAAGAAATGCTTCAGACCATGAAGGAGAATGCTCCGGCTGCATCATAGGAGTGTTAAGCATTCCGGCATAACTTTTTTATCCCGGAATGCTCTTTAATCAATAACGGGCTTAGAAGACCCGGCACAAAAATCCTTTCAGATAAAAACCTTCGGGATAGGGTCCGGCAACTGGATGATCTTCGGCCTGTTCCAATGCTTTAATAAACTGGATTTGCCGACCGGCATCCAAGGCTGCATCCGCTACAATTTTCTGGAATAACTCTTTGGGCATCAGCCCGGAACAAGAAAAAGTAGCTAATAACCCGCCGGGCTCCAAAAGGCCCATCGCCAAGCGGTTAATATCCTGATAGCCCCGGCTCGCGCGTTTTAAATGGGCTTTACTATCGACAAATTTGGGCGGATCCAACACGATCAGATCAAAGTTCAGCTCCCCCTGATAATCTCGTAATGCCTGAAATACATCGATTTTAATATGCTGAATCCGGGTATCATCCAACTGATTCAAACTCACATTCGCCGCCGCGATATCCAATGCATTTTGAGAAACATCCAGATTCATAACGGATGCCGCCTGCCCCGCCAGAGCATACGTTCCAAACCCTCCGGTATAACTGAAGCAGTTTAAAACCCGGCGTCCCCGAGCCAATTGACCAACCAATTGCCGGTTATTACGCTGATCCAAATAGTAGCCCGTTTTATGACCCGTGATAATATCCACCCATAATTTCAGGCCATTCTCTTCAATCACCATAGGCTGTGGTGGCAAGGTTCCGGCGAGTAATCCGGTCACCGGCTCCAGCCCTTCTTTTTTTCTGACATCGACATCAGAACGCTCATATACACAGCAATTTGGATACAGGGTCGTTAATGCCTCAAGTAACATCGAACGACACCAATCCGCTCCGGCACTGAGCAACTGAATCACCAAGACATCGGCGTACCGATCAATCGTGACGCCTGGTAAACCATCATTTTCCCCGGCCACTAAGCGATAACTATTGGTTTGTGAAAATTCACTTAAAAGAGCACGCCCGGCTTGTGCCTGCTGCAATTTTTCGATAAAAAATTCAGTCGTGACCGGAGTTCGTTTATCGAAACTCCAAACACGAGCTCGGATCTGCGAGTCCGGTGAATATCCAGCATAAGCAAGCCACTGTCCGGCTGAAGAATAAATCGATACAATATCCCCTCGTGCCGGAGAGCCTTCAACACGCTCAACCGCATTGGAAAACAGCCAAGGATGGCGTCGAAATAAGGATTTTTCACGTTTAGGATGTAAATAAAGGGCTGGTTTCATCTTGCATGTTCAGGGTTGGGCAAACAGGGCGATGATTATAGAAGTGGTTGGCTTGGCTTCCAAGCTTTTTAGTCGTTAAGATAATGTCATGAATGATAGTGAACCATTAATAGAACAGAAGCGGCAACAACTAGCAGCATGCTTGGATACACTGCAAATAAAATATCAATCCTACTGCCATCCGCCGCTGATGACCTGTCAGGAAGCGGATCGAATCGGTCTAATTCGCAGTGGCTCTCGGATTAAAAATTTATTTCTGCAGGATAACGTCGGTAAGCGCCATTTTTTACTGATCACTTATTCAGAGACGCCAATCGACTTAAAAATGTTAGCCAAAGAGCAGCAGACCAAACGATTAGGGTTTGCTTCAGAACGACGCTTAGCTCATTATTTGAATGCCACACGGGGCTGCGTCTCCATTTTAGGACTATTTTACGATCAAGAACAGCAAGTAGAATTATGGATTGATCGACAATTATGGCATGAAACCAACGGACTCCAGTGTCATCCGCTGGATAACCGGCAAACCTGGGTGATTTCTAAACCGGATCTCACTCGTTTTATTGAATACACGCGTCATTCCATACAACTTGTCGATTTATAGGCAATTGAGAGTATTTTCTGATATAACAGTCAGAATCATTAGTAAGTTTTGCGTGCGCTTTTAAAGGAGTAAGCATGGCAGCTGAGCCATTGGGGGCCTGGACCCAAGCCCTTGCAATTCATACACCGTGGTTTTCTTCATTAACTGATGCCCATTCATCCATTCATGCATATCAACTTTTCTGGCAAAATTTACCTTTCTGGGTCATTGCGTTACTCGGAGGGGCAGTTGTCGCCTATCAACGTCGCTGGTGGTCTAGCCTGGCGGCTTTATTAAGCATTACCGTCAGTTGGTCACTCGGAAGCTGGCCTTTAGTCAGCATGACGCTAGGGTGTTGGTTACCCATCTGGTTATCCAGCTGGCTAATCATTCGTTTTATTAGTCGCTTTGCCTCTCAGAGTGAGAAGTTATGCCGTTACAGCCACTATTTTCCGCAAAGTTGGCCCATCATTATTATTTCGATATGGGCCATGATTACCCCTCCAATTTGGTGGAGTGCAGCCATCGCTTGCTGGATAGCTATCATTCCACAGCTGCTCAGCAAACGTCTGAAAATTTTCAACGCGATGCCAACCACCGCCATGAAACAAGCCAGCCAATTGGGAGCTAATCGTCATCAGTGCATTGAATGGGTTGCCAAACGTTATCTTAAGCAACCCCTGCGACATTGGCTGCGTGAATCATTGGTTTTATCCATGTTCTCTTGCATGTTAGCCGGGATCATCGGATTTCCGGGGATCGGCCAGATCTTTATCTCGGCATTGTATCAGCAGCAATATGAACAGTTAGCGCCTGCGGTCATTGCCCTGATCTGTATTCTAATATTCCTGTCATCACTAGTCGCCTCAGCTCAACATCGAGAGTCCCCGCTATGAGCCAAGTTCAGTTACAGAATATCCGGTTATCAATATCCAGTGAGGTCAACACCCTTGATCTCACCTTACAAGCCGGTCAACTCGTTGGTTTATGTGGGGACATCGGCAGTGGTCCGGAGCGATTACTAGAAGTTTTATTTGGTTATCGCGTTCCTCTATCCGGTAAAGTCCGCTATAACGGCGAACCGATTCCGCATAGTGAAAAAGCACTCAGTGCCTGGCGAGCCAAAGGTGTGGCGTTGGTTTCCGATGCACTTCCTCTTATTGATATTTTAACAGTCCGCGAAAATCTGTTACTCGCGCTGCAAGTTCAAGGCAAGAACCGTCGTAAAGCACTCGCTCAGGCGGATGAGGCACTGGCAACCGATCAACTACTCTCGATTGCTGATCGTTATCCGGAACAGTTAAATATTATCGAGCGTACTCAGGTTTTACTTTGGCGCGCTTATATTGCTCAGCCTCAATTGTTACTGATCAATCAACAAATCAATAATCTCCCGGCCGCCATTCGAGGCCGATGGTATCAACGCTTTGAACGATTACGTCAGCAGCGCCAATGTATCGTCATTTTGTTCAGTTCCGAATTACTTGAGCTGTGCCAACAATCTGATTATTTATTGGCCTTTGATCAAGGCGAATGTATTGCACATGGACAACCGCAAACCCTGATTTTACGCCACGATTGCCAACCATTGCACCGACTCCTCATGAAGATGAATCCACTGCTGGCCGTCAATGCCAAAGGATTGGCGAGTATGCCTTCTCTGTGTTTGAAAGCACAAATTAGTGCTCAGGCCGCCTTATCGGCAATGCAAAGCAAACAGCGCAGCTATGCTTATTTGGTTCAGGGTAGTCAATTAATCGGTGGGCTTTCGTTATATCAAGCAAATCGCGCTGTTCAACAAAAAGCGACCTCACTCATTAGTTATTTGGATAAACTTCCCACCATTGAAGCCTCTGTCCCATTAAGTGAAGTTCTTTCTGAAGGGGTAGGAAGACAACGAGATTTAGCCGTGATTGATCATAAAGGACGCTATTTGGGACAACTGCGTTATAAACAGATCTTGGCCCGACTCAATGAAATATTCAATCCTCGTCATGATTACCGAATTTCAGTAGAAGAAAATCAGGCCGAAAAAGAAATTCTCCCAGAGGCACCGTCAACGCTCACATCAGGAGCCGACTAAATCACATCAAAAAGCGTAAACTGTGCCCGAATACCTTAAGCCATCCATTACTCCTGATAATCCTGTATATGGCTTAAAGGTAATTCAGTATGTTCGATGACGGTTCTTAGGATAAAACTTGACCGAACCCCAGTCACTCCGGGGATCCGCGTCAATTTACCGAGTAAGAAATTCTGAAAATAAGTCATATCCGGTACCGTCACTTTCAGCTGATAATCCGCATCATTACCGGTCACTAACATACATTCCATCACTTCTTCATATTTAGCGACTTCTTTTTCAAAGCCTTCAAAACGCTCCGGTGTATGGCGATCCATCGTAATATGGATATAAGCTGTAAGACTTAAATTCAGTTTATTAGCATTTAAAAGCGTCACATGACGCCGGATAAAACCAGCATCTTCAAGCTGTTTCACGCGGCGGGAGCAAGGTGATGGAGATAAACCTACACGTTCAGCCAATTCCAGATTACTGATGCGGCCATTCTGTTGCATGACCTCTAAAATCAGCCGATCGGTTTTATCTAATTTAAGCATGACAATCGCATTCCTCAATAGTATAGTGCCGCAGCAGCCCGGATTCCCCCGTGAAACATGGGTTCATCATGATAAAAACAAACCTAAATGGGTAAAAATCCACACACCCATCATTATCAAACGCTATTTATTCTGAGTATCGTGACACAAGTCCCGCTCACTAACCATGATAGATTCAATTGAATCATGGCCATTCAACTGTCAATAATAACATAAATTCTCTTTAATACAGACATAATTGGATATATATATTCATTTTCTTTTTATTTTTTAGCACAACTACTCAAAATTAATATCATTTAAATGACCAACCCGATTGGGATCGCCTCATGAGTTAGGTTGCGATTTAAACAATGATGCGATATCGGTGCTATTTCAGATCCAAAATCGTTTATTCTATGTCGGCCAGCCGCCATCCATCGGAGTGATCAAGCCATCATGGTGATCGAAACAACCCTGCACAGTATCGGAACCTCTTCGCCACAATGGGCGTTATATCTTCATACCCAAATGCCAGCGTATTCTGATCAATCACCTTCACATGCCCATTTTATTGAGATGCTCATCAAGCAAAACGGGAATCACTGGAGAAAAATTTTAGTCATTTGGGCGAAACTCTGTGCCCCCGATCAGCACTGGAGAGATTATCTGTATGAACAATTACTTAATGAACAGCAAATTGTCATCGGCTCACGCCAACTCAGCGCTGCTTCACAGCATTTTATTGCGGGAAAAGCCAATTGGCTTCAATTTGGATTTCATCTTGATTTAGCACTCCCCAATTATCATTGGCAACCTCCGTTCTGTTTAGTACCCTATCCCGATTATCGGCAATTTCCAAATAGGCTGATAGCTGCCATTCGGCAAGACTTACAGGCCAACACGCCCACGTAGGGGGGACTTATGTATAGTGGTATTATTCAGGGACATTACCCGGTGACTCAAATCCAACAGCGTCCGGGTCTAATGTCATTTGCAGTTCGGTTTCCTAACGACTTGATGCAATCGCTGCGACAGGGAGCCAGCATTGCCGTTGATGGCGTTTGCCAAACGGTACGACTCATAGATGAATCAGAAATATGGTTTGATGCCATGCAGGAAACGCTAGATAAAACCACTCTTTCTCAACTTCAAGTGGGACAATATGTCAATATCGAGCGTTCGTTGCATTATGGTGATGAAAACGGCGGCCACGAATTATCCGGTCACATCGATGGAACACTCACAATTACGCAAATTACCAACTCCGAGCATAATTACGTGATGACCTTAGAAGTCCCGAAAAATTTTCGTAACTATGTTTTTAATAAGGGATTTTTAGCTATTCATGGAGCTAGCCTGACCGTGAGTGACTGGAACGTGAGCGAAGGAACTTTTAAGATCTACCTCATTCCCGAAACGCTTCGCCTGACCAATCTTCGCCAGTTTAAAACAGGCGATCAACTTAACTTCGAAGTTGATCGCCGAACCCAAGTTATTGTAGATACTGTGGAACGCTATCTAGCGCAGCATCCGACACTTAATCAGTAATGCCTAACTCGGTTTCAATATCAGCCACCAGTTGCATCGGTTGCGTGGTTGGACTATAACGACGTACCCGTTGGCGGTCAGCGGAAACTAAGAATTTAGTAAAATTCCACTTGATCCGTTGACTCCCTAATACTCCGGGTGCTGCACTTTTAAGCCACTCAAACAAGGGATGAGTATTGATCCCATTCACATTGACTTTATCAAACATGGGAAAACTCACGCCGTAGGTTTGTTCACAGAACTGTTGGATCTGTAAATTACTTCCGGGCTCTTGTTGTGCAAACTGATTACATGGGAAACCGAGCACAGAAAATGAATGATTTCGATACTGCTCATAAATCGTTTCTAATTCCTGATATTGTCCGGTAAAGCCACACTCACTAGCTGTATTTACAATCAATAATACTTTATCATTATATGCGGCCAGTGATTGTTTCTGATTTGCGAGCGTTAATAATTCCAAGTCAACTGGAAATTCTTTCATAGACACTCCTTAAATACCTCACTAGCTTATTTTGTGATCTTGCGTCACCTTTGCTTCACAAGGTATCATTGTAAGCCCGTTATCGAGTAATTGTTAAATTGCTTTTGTATCACTTATAGGAAAATTAAAGGAAAACGATTAAAAAATCGCCTTTTCAGCCGATAAAGACCATAATGGTACGATTGGAATTCCATTAGGTATGCTGTTCAGGCAATGGTTTTCCCTCATCCATGGACGATCGGTACGTTTTTAAACTTTAGAAGACATTCTTATTATTAATATTGTTGTAGGTAAGTATGTTCACTTACCCGTCCGATAAGGGAATTGACATGAAGGTTGTAGATTTTTTAAAGAAAAAAAGTGAAATCTTAGCTCAGCACCAGTTTGACCTGATTGATTTGAAAGAACGGATTCCACCGGCATTGCTTGACCATTGGTCCGAATTTCTCAATAAAGCTAACAATATTCAGATTGTAAACTGGGCCCGTGAGCATCAGTTTATATCTATAGGCTCCAGTAACAATAAAATCAGTAGCAATAAAACGACAGTCGTTGCCAAACCTATTGTATTGCCTGAAGAAGCACAAAAGTTACTGACTCAGCTTTCTAAACAGATTAATGAAGAAATCCATATCGGTGAGTGGATGACCATCGATCAGGAACGCATCAATCAGTTTGCACAAGTCACTGATGATCAGCAGTGGATCCATACAGACCCTCAGCGAGCCAAAAATGAATCGCCATTTAAAAATACCATTGCGCATGGCTTTTTGACATTATCGCTATTACCCACACTGACGGATAGTGTGAATCCTGAAGAACCGGCTTATCCTAGTGCTAAAATGACCGTTAACTATGGCCTGAATGAAGTTCGTTTTCTCTACCCGGTGAAGGTCAATAGTCGTATTCGAGCCCATACGACTTTAAAGTCAGTCACGCCTATTAAGCGTGGATTAGAATTAGTCAAAGAAATTCGGGTTGAAATCGAAGGAACCCGACGTCCGGCCTGCATTGCTCAAACCGTACTTCGCCTTTATTTCTAACACCTGTTGCGCTACCTCAGGGGATGAGGTCTACCTCACCCCAAGTAAAGTTGGTAATTCTAATAATTGCTGGATCTGATAGGTCATAGACTGTAATGATGGCTGATGGTTAGGATTAAACCAGACCTGATCGATTCCGGCACGTTTCGCACCTTCAATATCGGCTAGTAAACTATCCCCAACCATTAAACAGGCTTCGGGTACAGTATGTACCGCCTGCATTGCATATTCAAAAATGGCCGGATCCGGTTTATGGGCTCCTACCTCATCTGAAACAAAAACCTGTTCAAAGTAATGAGTTAACTTCGCTGAGGCCATTTTTTTATACTGGGTTTCCGTAAACCCATTCGTAATTAAATGCAGATGAAAATACTGCTGCAAAATATCTAAGCATTCATAACATCCCGGGAAAACACCATCCATCTCGGCGCAATGGTGAAGGTACCACTCATCCATTGCGATCGGTGTTAATTCAAAATGTCCTTCATTCACCCCAAGCTGACGAAATGTTTCCGAAAAACGAATCGCCCGCAGTTGCTGTTTATCAAGTTGGCCATGATTAAATTGATCCCACAAGGATCGATTCACCTGCTCATAAACATCAATAAACTGCTGCTGACTAAACCCCTGACCTTTTAAAAAATTCTGATACATCGATACTAAAACCAGCCGGGCATTGCGATCAAAATCCCATAGCGTATGATCTAAATCGAAAAATATATGCTGATACTTCATTCCCACTAAGCCTCCTAATTAGCCTCTAGGCGCCCTAATCAGTTCAATTAAAGAATCAACACTGGCATTCAGTACCTGTTCATCAACCAAAATACAAGGGAAACTACGCAGCCCCATTACCATCACAAATAACATTTGGGTTGTATCTTGAATGGATAAATCCGATTTCAAATGTCCCTGTGCAGCAGCACGTTTAAGTTCCTGAGCCAATCGGTCCGATAGCTGCTGCCAAGGAACCATCAGCATTTGACTAATTTCATCGTCAATATGACTAAATTCAGCAATCGTACGACTCAGTAAACAATAACTATTTTTTTCTAAAAGATTTGTCACCAGTCGCTTTAAATAGCTGCGGATCCCTTCAAGAGCATTTTCATGCTGAAAACATTGTTGGCTTTGCTGCCAGCGATTTTCAATAAACTGCTGTAAAGCAGCCAATAAAATACCCCTTTTATTGGTAAACGCACAGTAAAGACTTCCGGGATGCAATCCTGTTGCAATTTTCAAATCCTGCATCGTTGTATTCGCATACCCTTTGCGACAAAAGACTTCCATAGCCGCTTCAAGGACTTCATGACGATCAAATTCAGCAGTTCTCATAATAACATGACCTCTAAACAATCCTTCCAGTGTACCGAAGAGCGAAAAAAATAACCATAATTGAACGTTCGTTCAATATTTTCTTGAATATTTATTCAAAATATTCTTCAATAGGAGAGTCAGATAATTGACATGTCTTCCCATGCTTAGATCGTCCGTAACATAAATACTAAAGATCAGCAGACCCTATAAGTTGATACATGTTCCTTGTATCATCGCAGTCCGACCGACCAAGGATGGTGGTCTCTCTACAAAGGTTAAAACATGTCTAAACGAAATAATCATTCAACCTCCATGGCCCACCACGATGCCTTTTTCCAAAGGCCGCAGCTACTGGGTTAAAATAGCCACATGGTCCTTCCCATTCATCCTTGGCAAACACGCTATTCCAGGCGAGGCCCTGACTATCGTTTCAACAGTAATGTCACATTTGGTGAGATCAAACGGCAATTTGGTTTTGCCTCGATTCGATTGGGGCGGTGGGTCAATGCTAAAGAGCAGCAACTGGGCGCGAACTTAATTTTCGATGCATTAGCGGATTTAGCATTTATTTTAAATGTTCCGCCTCAAACTATTGGCCTTCGGAATCAGTTGCATCTGGCTTTTGGCAGTGACGGCGCTCCCGATGCCAAAGCTCATTATCAACCCTCCCGAAAAACCCTGGCTCTCGCTAAAAATGCAGGAGGCGGCGCACTCGCTCATGAATTCTGGCATGCATTCGATCATTATATTCGCCCTCATCTTTACCCGAATTCATCTCAAACACTGGCCACACAGGCCTGGCAAGAATCCAATGAAGCCCCCTCACACCCATTGAATCAGAAACTACTGGCACTATTGAATGACGCTTTGTTGAATGACTCACGGGAAGGACCTTCCAGTTTATTGGCTGATGCCATGCAACTGGATCGGCAGGCGGGAAGCTTCTATTTCAGTCAACCCACAGAAGTTCTCGCGCGAGCTTTTGAAGCCTATATTCAAGATAGCCCTATCATTTACAATAACTTTCTGGTCAGTGGAAGTAAGCGCTCTCAGTTGGCACAAGCAGGCGCTTATCCACAAGGAAAACTCAGAGCGTTACTCAACCATCGCTTTACCGATTATTTTTCACTGCTGGGCACAGCCCTCATCAATCAAAGTCATACCTCAAAGGGGATTGACCTTTAAGATTAACTTTGCAGCCATCTGCGCTTAAAGCATTTAAATTCACCCGGAACAGTCAGCCGTCCCCAAAGCCATTCAGACACTCGATAAAACCAACGGCCGCGACCAAAACCGGAATATAGCTCAAATAGAAAGCTATATCCCGAACCAGTTATATCACCGGACAAGCCGTAACAACGGACGGCAAAGGAGGGTCCAGCTGCCAATGGCTAGATTTAACCAATCGGTCATATAACACCACATTGACCGTCGCAGCCAAATTCATACATCCCCAGGTCGGAATATAAACCACATCGCGACACCAGTTCAGCAACGATTTATCCACCGATCCATCTTCAGGCCCAAAAATATAAAAGGCTTTTTTCGGATGTTGATATTCCGGCAACGCTATTGCTCCCGGGACTAACTCAATCGCAACTGGCGTCGCGTCTTTAGGTAAAACACTTCGTAGATCATCAACCCCCAGCGCCGGGATCCGCTGATGAACTTTTTTAGTATCAGTCACATAGCGACTCGCCCGAAAATAACGAGTTCCCGTATAAAAGATGGAAGACGCCCCGTAACACCCCGCCGCCCGCAGCACGGAGCCCACATTTTCCGGTGACTTAGGATTAACCAGACCAATACAGGCAAATGCACTCGCTGCCTGCTGCGTAACCTCTTTAACCATTATTCAGCAACTCTATTAAATCAATCACAGCCGCATTACACCGGGAAATGTAATTAGCCATCACCAGCGAATGATTCGCCAGTACTCCAAATCCACTACCGTTTAAAACCATCGGACTCCACATGGGCTGCTGAGTTGCTTCTAATTCCCGAATAATCTGCCGCATACTTACCACCGCATTTTTATTTTGCAGCACATCCCGAAAATCAATATCAACTGCTTTCATCAGTTCCAACAATGCCCATGAAGCCCCCCGGGAACGATAAAAAACATCATCGAGCTGAAACCAGCTGGTTTTCTCCTGTGAATTTTCAACGGATGGAGAATCTGGCGTATCACTGAGTGACGTATTCAGCCGAGCTCGGCCAACACTAGCACTGAGCTGTTGTGAAAGAGACCCCAAACGATTCTGAACTTCCCGTAACCAATCAACAAGATTATCCGCTCGGGCATAAAAATAGGCCTGTTTCGCGCCAGTCAGCGATAACCGATGCCTGTAACTTTCCAGCAGTTTGATCCCCTTGCCGTATTCACTTTCCGCACTCGGGAAAATCCAGCTCTGATGATCAATATAAAATTTCGGCTGGGCAATCTTCAAATCAGCATCTTCTTCAGATTGGCTTTGACTACGGCTGAAATCTTTACGCATAATCAAAGACATATCGCGAATTTGAGTCAGTGCACCTAACTCCCAGGCCGGCATGTTATCCATAAACACCGAGGGGGGCATCACATCGTTACTCAAATAGCCTCCGGGTTTATCTAATAAGACCTGCATCATATGGATCAATGTTGTGGTGGTCACAAATCCCGGTACGATAGGTTCGTTGATCTGCGTTGATACCTGTTTCGAATAACGTTCGACATCAAATGGATCAGGCTCCTGGCTCCAGTAAACACTGATCCCATAAAACAGAATCACGATGATTAAAATGGCACCAAGGATCAATTTATTACGTTTTGACCAGGACCACGTCATATTTTATCTCCACTAATTAGGTCAAATTTATTGTGAAAACATCTATATTAATCCTTTTCATCTTACCACTGCTTCGGTATGTTGGAGACACCCAATCCATCCAAAGGAAGCGCGATGAAAAAGCTCAATAATGAATCACAACTGCTCAAAAAAGCGCTTGTCATAGGTCAAGCCTATGCGATCCAACGGGGATACGCTAAATTTCCAGCCGGCGTTTCAGAGCGTGACAAAGTAGAAATACTTTATCGCTTGCTCGTTGCCGATAAGCGTATCACGCCACTTGCAGAAGACAAACTCAATGGACCTGAAATGCGCCATAAATTAGTTCTCTGGCTCGTCAAACAACTTCCGGAAGACCATCCCTTAGTCACGGCGAATTAATCTTCTCTTGAGGCGTCAAATGACGCCTTTTCAATTTTTTAGCGGTTATATCTACGGCACCGCTTTGACTTAAACCTATTTAAAATGTGATGAATGCCATAAAACTGAAATTTGCGATCAATAGAATCAATAAACTACAGTCCTTTGCCCGGCTCATCTCTCAGGTAACTTTTACTATTAAAACCATCAACAAAGCATGATTTACGGATAGGTATGACATTCAAAAGTATGAGTATTTTTACCCTTCTTTCATCATAATTAGCGATTTCTATTCATTTTTTAACCTGCTCTAATAACTCCATAAGGATAGATGAAGTGGATGTATAAATATCATGGAAGGATACTCAAGTTTACCCCAACTCTTTGATGACCAATATCATGGACGAGTGGGCTCACAAGAACGTCTACTCACAATCCTTGAATGCAGTAACAATGCTTATTGGGAACTTGATGTACCCACTTTACAGGTTCTCTATGCCTGGTCATTTTGGAACCCGAGAAACCAAAGCTTTAAACCCATGTACGCCAACAGCTCACTGTCTGTGATTCAGGAATATATCCATCCGGAAGATCTGGGTAAATTTACGGAAGCGTTTCAATCCTATCTTCAAGGTAAAATTTCTATTTTCGAGCGAACATTTCGCTATCGAACCAATGATGAACATCCCTGGCGCTGGTTGCATTGTCGGGGACGTATGATTCAAAGAGATCCCCAAGGTTATCCTAAAACCATTGCGGGGATCTATCAGGATGTCAGTTACGAGCAGGCCCAGCAGAAGCAACTCAGCCAGATGGCCATGTGTGATCCGTTAACCGGACTTCCCAATCGCTATGCACTTCAGCATGATTTTAATCGCCATCGTACTGATCATCCCAATCAGCCTCTGGCTTTGTTTTATCTAGACTTGGATGGCTTCAAAGAAGTCAATGATAAAATAAACCATCGGGCCGGAGATCAATTATTGTGTCAACTGGCCCAGAAACTCTCTCAGCAAACCCGCCTGCAGGAACAGATCTACCGGATCGGGGGCGATGAGTTTGCACTGGTAGTTTTTAATTTTGAACAGATCAGTGACCTCCAAATACTAGCCGAACGGATCCGCCAACAGTTCAACCAGCACCATGTCGTCATTCATGGCCGAACCATCCATGTTGGGATCAGCATCGGTATCGCCACTTTACGGGTGGAAGACACACTGGATACCCTGCTTGAAAGAGCGGATACCCGGATGTATCAAGTCAAACACAATGGCAAAAATGGCTATCAATATCGCGTTTCAGTCAAGTGATGATGGCTGTTGATACAGATGAATATCCCGCTGAGGGAATGGGATCGATAACCCTTCTTGATCAAAGCGTAATTTCACTTGTCGGGTAATATCCCAATACACATCCCAATAGGCTTCGGTTCTAGCCCAGGGGCGCACCACGAAATCCAACGATGATTCCCCCAAGCGCATTAATTTAATTAAGGGTTCCGGCTCACGTAAAACATCCGGATGCTGATTCACAATATCTTTCAGAATTTGCTCGGCTCGGGCAATATCATCACTATAACTAATGGAAAATTCCATATCGACCCGACGAACTCGTTCCGCCGTAATATTGTTAATCGTACTTCCCCATATTTTATTATTGGGTACCATAATTTTCTGATTATCAAAGGTTCGGATCGTGGTATTGACTAAACTCATATAACTCACTTTACCAGACACACCTCCGGCTTCCACATAATCGCCCACATCAAACGGACGGTAAATCAGGATCATCATTCCCGAGGCAAAGTTAGACAACGTATCCTGCAGAGCAAAACCGATCACAATACCGGCCACGCCCAATCCAGCCAACACCGGCCCCAAATCCAGTCCCAATTGGGCACAAGCCAATAAGATCCCCATTAGCATCACCGCTTTACCCGATGTTGCAATGAAAAATTCCTGAACCAAAGTCGACATCCGGGAGTGCTTCGAGCGAACCATTTTACTGACCAAAGATTTCATCATTCGGGACAAGCCGTAAAAAAATACCATCAGTAATATAAAAACCAGAGCCCGAGGCAGTAAGATCCGTAAATTCTGGATCAACCACTGATCACTATTGGAAAAAACACTGCGCAGAAATGACCAGACACTATCACTGTTCACCACTAAATCCGACAATTCACCAGTTGCTTCAAAGGTCAATTGCGTATAGTGGCTGGTATCTACATTTTGTTCTTTGAGCAGCGGGATCAGTCGTTTAATATTTTTACTAAATGTATGGCTAATGCGTTGTTGCAAGACAAACCGGGATTCAACCTCACTTTGCATCGATTTACTCAAGCCCCCCAACTCTTCTTTAAGTTGTTCGGATTGCCGCAAACTCGCCTGCAAAAAACTAGCTAACTCAATGGCATATTGCTCCAAACGATACCGATAACGTTTTTTTAGAACAGCGGCATCATCGCCTTGAATTAAATGTAAAACGCGATTTTTTTGCAGATAAAGGCTGGTTTGATAATCGATGCCCACCGAAATGGTCACCCAAGTTAATGGCTGGCTAGCCGATGAAACGACTTCAAAACTATGAAACAGATCGATAATCAAAGCGGTAGAACGTTTTTCCTGCTGATCCAAAATCAGCAGATTCTGTCTTAATAGTTGCTGACTTTGTTCCGGATGACTTTTCCCTTCATCACTCTCCACAAACGCTTCAATTTTCTGCCCCATATAATCGACTGTCGAAAAGATTTGCTGTAACAACATACCCCGAGTCATTGTCGATTTCGTTTTTTCCCACGATTGTTCCAGTTCATTCAACGCCTTCTGCTCGGAGCGAATATGTTCAGACAACGATGCGAACTGGCTGGGTTGTACTTCAGCCCTCACCGGTATCGAAAGCATCAAACAAAACAGACCGAATAACCCAAATTTTTGCCAGGATTGCATCACGATTTAAACTCAATAAGCCATTTAAAACTGGAATATCAGCCTAGCACAGGCCTTTTCAGATCCCTATGCCTATTTAAGAATCTATTTATAAAACAATCCAGATACCAATTCATTTGCTATGCTCTGATATAAGTTTTGTTATTCCTATCAGTCAGCTATTCGGGAAATACACTGTGGCTATAACCCCTTCACAAACACCCTGGAAAAAGCATTTACACGAAATTATCTACGAAGCAGATACTCCAGCCGGAAAACTATTCGACATTATTCTCATCATCGGGATCATCACCAGTGTCATCGTTATCATGCTAGAGAGTGTCCAACAAGTCCGTATGGAATTTGGGACAATACTGCATGTTTTTGAGTGGATATTTACCGTTGCATTCACCATTGAATATATTCTGCGGCTGATTAGTGTTCAAAGACCCTGGCTTTATATGCGCAGTTTTTTCGGCATTGTCGATCTACTTTCGATTTTACCCACTTATATTGGATTCATCTTTGTCGGCTCGCACTACCTGATCAGCATTCGGATCCTACGCTTACTCCGGATTTTTCGAATACTTAAACTCGCACAGTATCTGCGAGAGGCCAAAACACTCCGCCAGGCCCTCTCAGCCAGTAGCCACAAAATTAGTGTGTTTCTATTAGCCGTCTTTTCACTGGTTATTATTCTCGGCTGTGTCATGTATCTAATAGAGGGGCCTGAACACGGCTTTAACAATATCCCGGAAGCGGTCTATTGGGCGATCGTAACACTGACTACCGTGGGATATGGTGATATTGCTCCCATGACCGTTTTGGGGAAAATCATCGCATCCCTGATCATGATTATCGGTTACGGGATTATTGCCGTACCTACGGGGATCGTGACCGTAGAACTGAGTCAGGCACAGCGACAACAAAACAAAGAAGTATCCACTCAGGCCTGCCCTAACTGCAGTGCAGAAGGGCACGATACGGATGCCCGTTTCTGCAAATACTGTGGAAGTAAACTTTAATGCAGAACGCTGATCGGAGCATGCCCCCGATCACAATAGACCATCGTATCTTTAAACGGCGTTATTCATCCGAATCTAAGGGATCTTCTACGATGGGTTTAGGTTTACGTTTCATCGGTGCATCACCGATCTCAACCCCCTCATGATAAACCCGATTGCGTTCTCCTTTCGCTTTGAAAGATTTAGTCACCGGTTTCTGCTTCAAGGTGCGATGTTGCGTAATAGCTTTGTGACGCGTCGCTTTAGGCTTAAGCCCCTTGAACTTACCTTCTAAACCTTCAAGAGTGGAAAACTGGATATGATCCCGATTTAAAAACTGCTTCAACAATAAAAATTGAGGCCAATCCTTAGGTCCAACCAGCGAACAAGCTAGCCCTTGACGACCCGCTCGGCCCGTCCGCCCCACTCGGTGAATATATTCTTCCGCATGTTTTGGCAGATCAAAATTCACCACCAGCCCCACATTCGAAATATCGAGTCCTCGAGAGGCCAGATCTGTCGTCACCAGCACCTGCTGATGGCCCCGGGCAAATTGATCCATAATTCGATTACGCGTTCCCTGATTTAACTCTCCGCTTAATGCCGCGCAGCGCAATCCCTGTTGTTCAAGCAAATCAGCGAGCCGGGACGTATCCTGTCGGGTCGCCGTAAAGACAATCGCTTGCTCATCCTGCAACCGTCCCATCAATGCTTTAAGTAATGCTTCTTTATGATCCAGATGATCTGACAAATAAAACTGCTGGACGATATCCGTATTGCCTTCAAAACCGATCCCTACCGCAATCCGTTCCGGTTCTTTAAGAAGTTCCAACGCCATTTCATTAAGCTCTAAGTTATCCAGCGTTGCTGAAAACATGAGAGTCTGTCGTTTCCGATGACTGGCAGCCTGAGAAATCATTTTAAGCTGCGCCGCAAATCCCAGATCAAGCATCCGATCCGCTTCATCAAAAATCAGCAGTTCCAATCCTTCTAAATACAGATGACGCTGCAACAGATGATCGGCCAGTCGTCCCGGGGTAGCCACAATCACATGCGGCTGACGTCGCAATGCAACGGCTTGATCATTAAAATTTTCCCCGCCACACAGTAAAATTCCACGCCCTTGCCCAACGCTCAGAAATAATCGCAACTGTGCATAGACCTGCCGGGCTAACTCCCGGGTTGGCGTTAAGATCACGGCCCGAGGATCGCGACGACTCAATGCCCGCACCCGGAACAAACGCTGCATCAAAGGAACCAAATAGGCAAGTGTTTTACCAGAACCGGTCTTAGAAGATGCAATCAGATCCCGCCCAGCCATAGCCGCAGGAATGGCTTCAGACTGGATCTCAGTCGGTTCATTAAATCCTAAATGCTGAATGGCCCGGATAATCCGAGCATCAAGACCAAATTCACTAAATTGCAAGAGATATACCTTCATGATGAGCAGAGTGTGAATTATAGCGAGTTGCCACAAGGTGTACAGAAAATCACGTCACTCTCACCGAAATGCCCTATCTTTTGACCCCAAAAACAGATTTATCGTTTCAAATAAGCTATGCGAAGCCAACCTCAGTTCAGCTTCAACACACCGGGAACCCATATGCGAGCTATTGGCGGAGATCCGGTCTTAACCAGTAACTTTTATAAATATTGTCTATACTCAATACACACTTCAAATTATGGTCGTAAATAGCTGGCGGAGACGAAAATGAATCAAAACTTGCGGTTAGTCATTGGCAATAAGAACTATTCATCCTGGTCCTTATGCCCTTGGCTGTTACTGCGCTATTTCGATATTCCGTTTATCGAACAGCAAGTTAGTTTAGCCTCAGCTGATTTTAAAAATCAGGTCAAAGATCTGTCCCCTACAGGACAGGTACCGGTACTCTGGTCCGATAATCATCCCATTTGGGAATCACTGGCTATTTGTGAATGGATTAATGAATCGTGTCTGGATGGTCAGGCGTGGCCGGCCCGTCCCTATTTACGCGCTTTAGGCCGCTCCATGTGTGCAGAAATACATTCCAGCTTTATGATGATGCGCCGCCTGATGCCAATGAATTGCCGGGCCCGAATTGCAATTCCCGATATGCCGACAGCCTTGGCGAATGAAATTATCCGAATCGAAGAACTCTGGCAACAAGCTCTGGATACGAGTGGCGGCCCGTGGTTATTAGGTGCATTTTCGATCGCCGACTGTATGTATGCACAAGTGGTTCTGCGACTTCAAACATACGGCGTTGAAATTGAAGAACCCTTGGCAAGTTATTGTAATATGCTGCGTAAAACACCGGCTGTCGATGAATGGCTAGCGGATGCCTACCAAGAAGTTGAAGTCATTGAATCCGTGGAACAGCTTTACAATAATAATCAATAAAACAGCAACGAATCATAGCAGGCAGAATGGCGCAGGTGTATTTAACAACAAATGATAATAATTATCATTTGCAATTTTAAAATAACGCTGTAGACTAAAACTTACTTAAGGTCGTCCGGCATCTTAGATTTAAGCGGCACACTTAAATCGCTGGTTAAGTAATCATGGTGATTCATGCATGATTTACGACGCACTCTCTTGATACTACACCTCACATGTAGTTCAAAGCACTTGCTCCATGATTGTCTGTAAATTGTAGACAGCCGCCCTCATTTGAGGCGCGGCTTTTCTTTGTCCGACAACCCGCCTCAAAAGAATAATCGAGGTTGCTTAAGCCAGCAATTGACGCGCCGCTGCAATAACCGCGGTTACCGCTCGCTGCTCCGTTTGCGCCATCAACGTTTCATCCGGGATCTCCTGCTGAGCCCGATTCACAATAACGCCCGCAATCATCGCAGCTTTCAAACCACTACTCGCACACATCGTCAGCAGTGTTGCCGATTCCATTTCATAATTAAGCACGCCCAGTGATTGCCATTCTTTGAGTGACCCACGAAAACGCGCATTGACTCGTCCCGTATAGGTATCATATCGCTCTTGCCCTGGATAAAAGGTATCGGAAGATGCCGTAATTCCGACATGAGCTTGATAGCCCAGTTGTTCGGCACTTCTGACTAATGCCTGAGTCGCATAAAAATCGGCAACAGCTGGATATTCTAAGGGTGCAAAGTGTTGACTGGCCCCATCTAAACGAACCGAGCCGGTGGTAATAATTAAATCACCCACTTGAATATGAGGTGCAATCGCCCCAGTCGTCCCTACCCGTAAAAACGTCCGAATCCCTAATTGGGCCAGTTCTTCAACCGCAATGGATGTCGATGGTCCGCCGATACCAGTCGAACAGATGATGATCGGAACGTCACCTAAATAGGCTCTAGCCGAAGTAAATTCTCGCGTACGAGCCAGAATTTGAGATCGTTCCAATTGCCCAGCAATTCGCTCAACCCGAGCGGGATCTCCAGGAATAATAGCCAACGTAGCTCCCGCGATATCATGCTCATTGAGACCTAAATGGAAAACACTTGCTTGACCCATGCTCACTCCTTTTTATTAAGCAAAAACATAGTATACATAAACCCTGAAGGCTGTTGATCTTTCATCGTTATTTTTGCATCTGAGCTTCATTTCAGTTTGACAGCATTGAGGATGACCGTCATCGCATACAACATCCAATCCAGTCTTTTTTTCAATGCAATCCAGATCAATCCATCTTCACTTCAGATGAGTCTTATCCTCTTTGCCATATCCAATAACTGATAAAACCAATCCATGACACAATTAGCAGTCCCCATCCCAGCCAAGCTGATACCGAAAAATGGTGATCTTCATGAACGCTATCCACCCTTGACGCATTCTGCAGTTGTGGCTCGCTGTTGGTCACTTTTTTACGCTGTTTATTTCGTTCTCTAGCCAGAGCTTTTTGTTGTTTTTTATATTGATCAATCCCTTTACGGATCCCTTCTTCTACCAGTTTTGTCTGCGCCTTGGTTTGTCCCGGTCGCTGATTGGCCTTGGCTAAAGCGGTGGCCTGTTCCTTGGTTTGTTGGGAGACATCGGCCGCTTTTGCTTTATTCATCTACTATCCTTATCCAAATAACCTAACATTATATAGTGCCATAATCAGAGCGAGGGCCCAAACGGCCCCGTCCATATTGAGAGATCAATCCGTTAGAACATATGCCAAAGACAACGCAGGGACGATGATTTTTTGACAATTTACTTTGTAGCAGACAAGCATCAACCGCCCCTAGCCTTTCGTATAAACTTTCTCTATCATGTGCCAAATTCATTACTCAGAGGCTTTATGAAAACTCCACTTCTGGGTGCACAGATGCTCCTTGTCGCATTTGGTGCAACCACCCTGGTTCCCCTGTTAACGGGAATCGATCCGCGGCTTGCTCTTCTTGGTGCCGGGATCGGTACTTTAATCTTTCAAATTTGTACAAAACGACAAATCCCCATTTTCCTCGGTAGTTCCTTCGCTTTTATCGCCCCCATTATTCTCGGTACCCAACAATTTGGTTTTTCTTCCACACTCTCCGGTTTAGCTGCAGCAGGATTCGTTTTTATTCTCATTAGTGCGATCGTCAAACTGCGCGGCGTAGCCGTCATAGAACGATTTTTGCCTCCTGTCGTCGTAGGGCCAGTCATCATGGTCATTGGTCTGGCTCTGGCTCCGACAGCAGTGACAATGGCTTTGGGTAAAGCGGGGGATGGTACACAACTGGTTGATCCAAATTACGCGCTTATGATTTCGGGAGCTTCACTCGCAACAACCGTCATCATCTCTATCTTTGGACGAGGATTGATTCGGCTGATGCCAATCATTTCTGGGGTCGCAGTCGGTTACATTCTCAGCTTGTTCTTGGGAATTGTCGATTTCACACCGGTATTAAAAGCCCAATGGATTGATATTCCGAAATTTATCACTCCAACCTTTAACTGGCAGGCCATCCTCTATATCGCTCCTGTGGGTCTAATCGTCACTATCGAACATTTTGGTGATATTTTGGCGATCAGTAATGTCACCGGGAAAAACTTCATTGAAAAACCCGGAATCCACCGTTCATTATTAGGCGATGGACTCGCGACTATTTGTGCTTCATTATTCGGTGCCCCTCCCGTAGTCAGTTATGGTGAAGTGACCGGTGCCGTCAGCCTGCTGAAAACTTATAATCCAGTGATCATGACTTGGTCAGCGGTCTTTGCCATCGCTTTAGCCTTTGTGGGCAAAACAGGAACTTTCTTATTATCCATTCCAATTCCGGTTATGGGCGGGATCATGTGTTTACTATTTGGAGCCATTGCAACCATTGGTCTGAATACATTGATCCACAAGCGTGTTGATCTCTCTATTCCGCGCAACATGGTTATCGTCTCGGTCACACTCGTTTTCGGGATCGGTCAAATGGCTATTGGCTTTGGTGATTTTGCACTGAAAGGCGTCGGGCTATGTGGCATCGTCGCCATATTGCTGAATATCATTCTTCCTCAAGCAAAACCCGCAGTCAAAACAACCCTTTAATACCTCAACAAGGCTATCCCTTGATAGCCTTGTTTCATTTCAAAAAATACCGCCTAAATAGCCTATAATTTGGCAGAGTTATTTAGCGACAATCCCAGCAAACTCACGTATCCTTAGCGCGATATTGAAGGGGAATAAATTATGTTACAAATCGGTCGCATTCAGCCATTGCTATTGGTCCAAATAGATCGCCAACAGGCGACCTTGCAATCCACTGATCAGCGTCAACTTTTCATGCCCGCATCCGAGTTACCTCCAGAAGCTCAAGTCGGCCAGCAAATCACCGTTTTTGTCTATACGGATCACCAAGAACAGCTCACGGCCACCACCCGACTTCCAAAAGCTCAGGTGGGTGACGTCGCTTGGTTACCGGTTGTTGCAGTACATCAGTCCGGGGCCTTTCTCGATATGGGGATTGCCAAAGATCTGTTTGTGGCTGAACGAGAACAGTTTGACCCCATGCGTGTTGGGCAAAGCTATGCCGTCTATTTGTACATTGATTCTTTGGGTCGTTTAGCCGGAACACCCCATATTGAAGAGCATCTGGACCACGACCCTTCCTATCCCCCGGGAACCGCTGTGAATGGCCTTATCATCCGCCGTTCAGAACTCGGATATCAAGTCGTCGTTGATGGTCGTTATCTGGGAATGTTGTATCACAATGAGCTGTTCCAGCGAGTCACTCTAGGTCAGGAAATCACGGTTTATGTCTATAAAATCCGTGAAGATGGCCGGATTGATTTACGCCTTCAGGCTCCCGGCGATTATCAGTTAGATGAACTCCAGCAACAAATTTTAGACCGTCTAAAACAGGATGGAGGATATTTGGCCATCGGTGATAAAAGTGATCCTAAATTAATTGCTGCCGTTTTTGGCGTGAGTAAAGGTCAGTATAAAAAAGCCGTAGGGCATCTCTATCGCAAAAAACTGATTAAAATAAGTGAACGCGGTATTTTACTGATCGAACAATAAGTTTAACCTGCAACAGGATCGATATGCTCAGTTATCGTCATTCATTCCACGCTGGCAATTTTGCCGATGTTTTAAAACATCTCACATTGCAGCGCATTCTCAATTACCTGACTCAAAAATCAAAGCCTCTAGTCTACGTTGATAGCCATGCCGGAGCAGGCGGATATCAACTGACCAGTGCCGAAGCACAAAAAACAGCAGAATATCAACAGGGGATCGGCCGACTCTGGCAGCGGGATGATCTGCCAGAATTATTAGCCGAGTACTGCCAGCTAGTGATGCAATTCAATAACCAACAGCCCCAATTGCGCCGCTATCCGGGCTCGCCTTGGATCGCGGCTCAATGTTTGCGAGAACAAGATAAACTGTTTTTACACGAACTCCATCCCAAAGACAGCCAAACGTTAACCGAACTATTCCGCAAAGATCGACGCTGTAAAGTCATTGCTGCCGATGGTTTTAAAGGTAGCTTAGGCTTTTTCCCACCCACAAGTCGTCGCGGACTACTGTTGATCGATCCGAGTTATGAAATTAAAGATGATTACCAAAAAGTAGTCACACTGATCAGTGAAGCGCATAAACGTTTTGCAACGGGGTGTATTGCCTTATGGTATCCCGTCGTGGATCGATACCGTATTAATCAACTGGAAAAACAACTACAAGATAGCGGAATTCAAAATATTCAACTCTTTGAGTTAGGCCAGCGTCATGACAATAATCACTTTGGAATGACCTCCAGCGGCATGATTGTGGTTAATCCTCCGTGGACTCTTAAAGCTGATCTGGAAAGCACGTTGCCGTGGCTTAGCCATGAACTGGGAATGACCGGCGAGGGTTACTATCGCAGTGAACAACTAGTCGCAGAATAACCCGTCTCATTCCTCAATGAAAGCGGGCTATCATCGATAGTCCCCTTTCATATTTCGACTCAATCCACTCCATATTTTGTTCGCATTCGATGATGTGAAATTTATTTTATTTCAGACAATTTTTACTTTACGGGAATAAAAAAAAGTTCGACTATTCATAAAAGACTGTTGACCTTTGTTCACTTGCTTTAATGTTCAAAATCCGTTTAATTTGAACGAAATTAAACCACACAGTTCAACAATCCCGAGTACCGATACATCTTGATTAAAAATGAATTTGACTTTTTTGATTAATATATCAATTATGGCCGCCAAACTTTTTATAGGATCTGTTGATGAGTCCTAAATAATCAGAGAGCTAGATTCATTCACTGTCACCGCCAGCAGAGGGACTGACATTCTATTTTGCACCCACACTTTCGTATCTGTTTGTCGATCGATGTGATGCCGATAGCCAAACCCGCTACAGACTCTGACAATGCAATAAGTATTAATTCACTTTGCCGTTGTAGCTTAAGCGGATGTTTGTCTCCAGCGTCCGGGCTATCTCAATCACAAACATCAATGAGGATGAATAGGCTCTATGTTAAAACCCCGGCTACTTAACCACCCTTGGTTTAGTCCCCGACGAGAAATAGCACGAACGCTGGTCGTTCGTTTCCTATCTAGTATTCAAGGCGCCCAACTTATCTTAAAACAACCCGAGATGACGGATGAAGTCATGGGGGATAAGCAATCTTCGCTACAGATCCACATCGAAATCCGCGATCCATGTGTATTTGAACGCATGATCGGCGGGGGAAGTATTGCTGCTGCTGAAACTTATATTGAAGGATTATGGCGAACCGATGCACTGCATGCATTATTAACGGTATTAGCTCACAATCAATCTAAATTGGACCGTCTGGATGCCGGGATCTCGTGGATTTCAGATTTTACCACCGCGCTACGCCATCGTTTGCGGCAGAATCGTAAATCGACTATAAAACGGACTCTCCTCGCCCATTACAATTTAAATCATCTTTTCTACGCTTCTTTTTTAGATCCCTACATGCAGTTTTCCAGCGCACTGTATACGGATCTCGCAACTGAAAACCCCGAAGCGTCACTGGAACAGGCCCAACTGCAAAAATTAGAGCGGATTTGCCAACAGCTCAAACTATCCAAACAAGACCATCTACTGGAAATCGGTTCAGGTTGGGGCGGTTTGGCTATTTATGCAGCTCAACATTATGGCTGTCAAGTCACCACCACCACCACATCTGATCTACAATACCAACATTGCTGCGAACAAGTTCATAAACTCGGCTTGGGTCAACAAATCCAAGTGTTAAGCCGGGATTATCGCGACCTTTACGGTAAGTTTGACAAAGTGGTGTCTGTAGAAATGCTTGAAACTGTAGGCGAAAATAACCTGCCTCAGTTTATTCGGTTATGTAGTGAACGGCTCAAAAGCGGCGGTATTATGGTCTTACAGACGGTCACTATTTCTGATCACCGCTACGACAGTTATCGCAAAAGTACGGATTTTATCCAACAACTGATCTTCCCAGGGACGTTTCTGCCGGCCGAGTCACCGCTCAAGGCCATGTTTGTGAAAAATCATCTGAAAATTGTCGATGAACTGGATATGCGACTTAATTACGCGCTCACGTTACAAGCCTGGCATCGACGGCTCACGGGATTTCGAGAACAAAATCCACAAAAAACCGGATTCAATAGCCAGTTTTTCCGACTTTGGCATTTTTATATGGCCTATTGTGAAGCGGGTTTTATCAGCGGCAATACCCATGCATGGCAATTTACTCTGGAACATAAACCCAATGGCAAACCTCGAAATCATCGCGGCCATTAAGGGTAATATGAGGTTCGTGATTTAAATCAGACAAGAGCTGACGTTGTGTATCGAATAACGTCAGCTTTATGAACTCACCTTTAAGTAATGTTGGATCTGAGACGAAGCCGGAAATTTGAGCAATTGCTCCGGACTACATTGCTGAACCACGCGTCCTTCATCAATAAATGCCACTTCATCAGCAATCGCCATTGCATCTTGCCACTGATGAGTCACCAGCAAAACGGCTAAATGGTGCTCCCGGCAGAGTTCACTCACTAATCGTAAACTTTCGTCACGTAAAATAGGATCAAGAGCACTGAATGGCTCATCTAATAACAAAATAGGGCGTTCTCGCAACAGTGCCCGAGCGAGTGCCGCCCGCTGTCGTTGCCCTCCGGAAAGATCACCGGGAAACTTCGCCATTAAATCAACAATATCTAAACGTTCAGCCACTTCTTTGATTTTTTGTCGCTGCTCGTCATTCAGTCGCAAAGAACGGTGCAAAGCTAGCGCCAGATTCTGCATCACATTCAAATGTTCAAATAAATTATGCTGCTGAAACAAGCTGCTTACCGGACGCTGCGCAACGGGAAGCCCTTGCAACGACTGTCCCTGCCAACTCAGTTGCCCTTGAGCCTTGATAAATCCAGCAATCATGGCCAATAACGTTGATTTACCACAACCACTTTGCCCAAGTACGGCAACAATCTGACCGGCATGACAGCTAAAATCGTAACAAAATTCATGTTCACCACGCCTGGCTATCAAGGCCTTAACGTCTAACATGGCTCCCCTTACAGGCAATATATTCAAATCCTGCAAAAATAATAACACACACCCATAATAACCATAGGCCCGTCAGACTGGCCCTAGCATATTGGTAATGGCCTAATTGCTGATAGAGCATCATCGGCAACGTGACCCGATCCACATCCCCCAGCAAAGCAACCACCCCCATATCGCCTAACGACAAGACCAACACAAACGCACTGGTCAATGCCAATGGTCGCGCTAAAATCGGGGCATAAATCACGCGCCAACGAACCCAAACAGATAAATGGAGTTCTGCTAATAACACCTGATAATGACGTTGCAGTTGACTCAATGCCGGACGCATCAACCGAATGGCAAACGGCAGCGCCATTAAGGCATGGATCAGCGCAATCAAGGCCATAGAATGCCCTTGAAATCCCCGCTGCCACAACCAGAAAAAAAGCCCCGTCGAAACCACCATCGCCGGAAATAACAATAAAGATGATGCTAATAATTGCGCTATCGAATCCAGATATCGAAATTGCTGTTGTTGCCAACTGAATACAATTAACATCAGCAAAGCAGTCAGAAATATCCCGCAGAATAACCAGCTCAGAAGAGCTATTTGCACACTCAATAACGTCGATGATATCAGCGTTGAAAACTCAATAGCGCTTAGTGTCAGTGACGCTAATGGACTGACCATCCCCACGAACACTGAGCCGAAAAAGATCATACAAACTACGGCGTATCCTTTAAGCCCATAACGTTCCCAAGGCTGAATAACCGGCTCATAATCATGAGCCTTGGCCACATCAGACGCCGCTTGTCGTTGTTTTAACAGATAAAATAGCAATAATCCGATCAATAACTGCAATAATGCACACACCAGCGCAAAATCTGGTTCAAAATCATAACGGAGGGCCTGATAGATAGCGACTTCCAACGTTGCCGATGCCGGGCCTCCTCCCAATGCCAGAACGATAGTAAAGCTACCGAAGCACAGCATAAAAACCAACAACCCGCTGCTAAGCAAGCCACTCTGCAATAAGGGCCATTCCAGATATCGAAAACGTTGCCAACTAGACAACCCCAACTGCTCTGCCTGTTGCCACTGCGCCGGGGCAATCGATTGCCATAACAGATAACTATGGCGCATAAACAGGGGGATGTTTAAAAATAAATGGGCAATCAAGATCCCGGTCAAACCATAAAGAGGTTGATGCCACAATCCTAACTGACTCCAGAATCCATCCTGACCAAAAGCCCCGATCACACCGAGGACCACCAAAATCACCGGTGCAACAAAGCAAACACTGGCAAAGGCTAGCCAATATTGCAGCCCTTTGGGCTTCAAATAGAATAAACAGCGCCCAAGCAATATCCCGGCGATCAACGATAAAATAGCGGAGATAAAAGCCTGATAACAGCTAAACCAGAGAATATGCCAAAGATAAGGATCCGATAATTCGGACCAATCGAGTCCCTGCCCCGCCTGCAGTAATCCCCAACCACTAAGCCATAAAATTCCGCCGATCCCCACCAAGGAAATCAGTAATGCTAACCCCATGCGCCCCACTACTGGCTAACAGCATTTCGCCATTGACGGATCCAGGCTTTGCGATGTAATGCAACGGTGTCTGGAGCAATCGATAACGGATGAGGCTGAATAGCCTGTTGGAACGGTTCAGGTAGCCGGACATCGGGTCGAACCGGCAACATCCAGTTATTCAGCGCAATAACACGCTGTGCTTCAGGAGTAATAATAAATTGCAGAAACTGACGAGCCAGTGGCAGTTGCTGTGAATAAGCACTCACGGCAGCCACTTCAATCTGCTGATAATGTCCTTCACTAAAAACAGCCGCTTGATACTGATGTTTCTGTTCAACCAACTGATGATAAACCGGCGATGTTGTATAGCTGAGCACCATATCCGCTTCACCTTTAAGAAACATCCCATAGGCCTCATCCCAACTTTTAGTGACTGTTACCGTTTTATGCCGTAGTTTCTGCCAAGCTTGCCCGGACTCTTTACCATAGACCGATTGAATCCACAGTAGCAGCCCCAGCCCTACCGTGCTAGTCCGTGGATCTTCATAAACAATCGTTCCGGGAAATTGTTCAACCAATTGTTTCAAAGAGCTGGGAGCAGTGCTTAAGCGATTGTGGTTGTAGATAAACGCAAATTGTCCCCGATCAAATGGCACAAAATCAGGATCCTGCCATACTTGTGGCACTCGTAACGAACGTGTATCGATCTGATGAGCCTGCACCAACTGCAAACGTTTCGCGGCTGGCATTAAATTTGTGTCTAATCCGACAATCACATCGGCATGGGTATGTGATTTTTCCAAACGTAAGCGATTTAATATCGAAACACCATCGTCTAACCCCACCCAACGTAACTGACAATGACAATGCTGTTCGAACATCTGACCTAATTCAGGCCCTGGGCCCCATTTAGAGATAAATGAACCATAGGTATAAACCGTCAATATAGGCTCTCCTGCGACAGCTCCCACTGAAAACAGACTCATAAAGAGCATCACACATAGCCAAGCTATTCGTTTCATTTTAAAATTCCGTCACCTAAAAGCCATATCATCAAACAACCGTTATGCCTGAGATGCCACAAGACACCCCAGCACAGCTATTCCGGCTGAGTCTTTCCGGACACCGCTGGTTAACTCAAAAAACGGGTCCCATTACTCAGATCACACCAGTTTACGGAGGACATCACCAGCTCTGGTTGTTGCAGTCAGCGAACGGACCTTTCATCTTCCGTCAACCTCTAGCACCTGCATTATTCGGCACAAATTATCAACGTGAAGACACCATATTACAAGCCTTATACCATTTCCCATGGGCCATTCACGGCCAATTCATCGCATCGTCAGAGCCTTGGTTACTCTATTCCTATATTGATGGAACAGCGGTAGACCGACAATGGTTCCAACGACATCCCGAACACTGGGAGCAGCTCTTGGCTATCTTGGATTCTTTTCCATTGATTTCACTGCCCCACGCCGAATATATGTATCGGCCAACCCATACTTATCTAGCTCATTACCTATCACGAGCAACTTATGCCCCATCAATAGCTAAGGCACTGGCGCAACGCTGGTTGGAACAGTTTCCCATATCCAAGCGACTTGTTCTCAATCATCACGATCTGTCACCGGCTAACCTGCTAATTCAAAATCAGCAATTAGTCGTGTTAGATTGGGAATATGCCGCCCTCAGTGATCCTGGATGGGATCAAGCTACTCTGGCGAATCACTTCGAACTGAATGCCTCACAGTTGCAACAGCTGCAACAACGCAGTGCCTTGTCTCCTCAGCAATTCGCTTATTTTAGGCAAGCAGCCACACTACTGGACTTGTGCTGGTACAGTCAGAATCCTATTGATGCCACTTTGGAACAACAGTGGCGACGATGGCAAAAAGGTATAAATTTATCTAAATAATAGGCATCTATCGCCGTTATAAGGAGCAGGAGGGGAATATGACCAACGATTACGGCTTCAACTTAGGCGCAGCTGGGTTTGAATCTATCTATCATGCTCGGCAACGGATCAGAGCCGATGCCCCGGTGCAGAACCTAACGGATTATACGATCGCCAGACAACAGACACATCCCGGAACCAAAGTCTTCACGCCAGATGAGGTACCGGATGGTCAAACCGCCAATCAACTTCGGGAACAGCATGCGGCTAAAGTCGCTAACAGCAAGCATATTCGTGAAGCCATGAACAACACGGTTCACAATAGTGCAGCTCAGATCCGAATGTATTTTGAAACAATGCAGGAAATGGGAACCCGGGGGCAGATTTTAGAATCGCGCGCCTAGCTTCAGCATTCACCTAACCGTTGGGTATAGCGTTTTTCGAGTAGTGTATCGACATTGTCGCCCTGTAACGGATAATAAACCCAGCCGATATCCAACCAATTTTCCACCGGAATCGTCGCCAAATCCTTGGCATAACTTCGTAATTTTTCTGCAATCTGGGGCACCACTTCAGGACTGGCACCATGTAGTAAAATCAATAGTTCCTGATCTCGAAACATGCCCATCAGATCACTACGTCGCATCTTCTTTTGCAACGAACTGGCCAGCATTTCCCGAGAAATTTTTGCCGCTGGATCGATCCCCATACTCATCAATGTCAACGGCTCACCATTCACGGCATTAGCTCGCAACGCCTGAATAAGCAAGGTTCTAAAATTCGGACAACTCAAAGCCCCGGTATCCGTCTGGGGCAAAAAGTTTTCACGCACCGTCGCACTTAACGATAAACTGGTAATGGAACCATAAAGCAGTAGCTGGCCCTGAAACTCCATTTCACATAAATTCATCCGGTACCAGCATTCATCATCATGGCTAAAATGACATCGCAGCGATGGCTGATGCCCAACCTGAATACGCTGAATCGTATCCCGAACAGCCAGCCGACAACTGGCATCCAGTGAATATAACCAGTCAGTCAAACTCGTCTGATGAAATACGCCTGATTCATCACGATAGTTAAACCAAACCTGACTGGTTTGAAGTTCCAACAGCCATAAAGGCCCACCTGGCAACTGCCCGGCCAGTTGTAAATCATTCCAGATACCGGGTAATGACGACTTTGACACGGTTAATTTCTCATCCACTGGTGGTTAAGTAAGAACAACTGCCCGCATGAGTGTACCGAACTAAATCAACTCCAGATCTCGCATGGCTTTTTCAATCTGTTGTTTGGTCGCATCACTTAAAGGCATCACAGGCAACCGGCAGTCTGCAGCACATAAATTCAGCAACGAGGCTGCATATTTAGCACCGGCTGGGCTTGGTTCAGCAAACATAGCCTGATGCAAAGGCATTAATCGATCCTGAATATCCACCGCTTTTTGCCATTCCCCATTCAGACAGGCCTGCTGCATCTGAGCACACAACGCTGGTGCAATATTTGCGGTCACTGAAATACATCCCTGACCTCCACTAATATTATAGGCAACGGCTGTTGCGTCTTCGCCGCTTAACCAGCAAAAATCTTCTTTTTTGATCAACTGCCGTTCAATCCAGGGACGACTCAAATCACCGGTTGCATCTTTGACACCAGCAATACGCGGAAGCTTAGCCAACTGAGCCATGGTTTCCGGTAAAATATTAACCACAGCTCGCGGTGGAATATTATACAAAATAATCGGTTTAGTAGAGGCATTATGCACTGCTGTAAAATGGGCCAATAATCCCTGCTGATTCGGGCGATTATAATAACCGGCAACGTGTAAAGTCGCATCAGCACCAGCCGCTTCGGAACGCTGTGTCAACGCAATGGCTTCAATTGGATTATTGGAACCCGCTCCGGCAATCACCGGGATCCGCCCATTCACCTGTTCTGCCACACAACGGACCACGTCAACATGTTCATCGTGAGTAAGTGTTGGACTTTCACCAGTGGTACCCACTGGAATAATCGCATTGGTTCCCTGCTTGATATGCCATTCGACAATATTCTGTAAAGCTGAATAATCTACATTCCCTTGGTTGAATGGGGTGATCAACGCAACAATTGATCCTTTGAACATGGCTACTCCGTCAATTTATTCATAAAAAAACCCGGCTGCGAAACGCTAACCGGGTGAATGAGATAAGAATCCTGGTTAACGCAACCCATCGACGGCTATCCGTTTGACAGCCACCTTAGATTGCATCTTCTTAGAACCTGCTAAGGGGAAACCCTTTATGATAGCCCTCAAGGAATTATCTCTTTCATTCGTTAATATAGCCTTAGTTTCTCAGCCATTAAGTAAAAGTCAATAGATGAAAATCATTTTATTCAGATTCCTGCTTAAATTCGCCAAACAACGCAAATTTCACTACACTAGCGCTCATCCAACTTAGCCCTGACAGTGATACTTACATGAGTCTGCAACCGACCAGCGAACTGCTACAACGCCACCCTGAACTTTCCTCTAACAAACGATTGCTGATCGCCGGACAACTGTTCGATGACTATCCACTAGAGCTGGCCAAAATATCACAACAAACCACCATTGTGACCACACATGCCGGGATTGCTAGCCGCTATCAACGCCAATGTTCTGCCAATACAGAGATCCTGTTAAGTGCTTCACCAGCGACTCTGAGCAACGATTACGACTGCTTATTAATTTATATTCCCAAGGCCAAACAAGAAGCGGATTACTGGATCAATGCTCTGTTACCTAAAATTAAAACCGATGGTGATGTGATGATCGTCGGCGAAAATCGCGGCGGGATCAATGCAGCTCCGAAGCTATTAAAAAACTATCAATTAAATGCTTATAAATTAGACTCGGCTCGCCGCTGCAGTCTAATGTATGCCAATCGTGGCGAAGGCATCATCGAATTTGATGCTGAACACTGGCAAACTCAATATCTCCTTTCCTTACCTCAAGGTGAATTGCAGGTCAGTTCGATGCCGGGGGTTTTTAATCATGGAAAACTGGATGCAGGCACCGCGCTGCTATTGGAGCACTTACCTCCACTGATGGGGAAAGGATTGGATTTCGGATGCGGCGCGGGGATCATCGGCGCAGCGCTAGCCAAACAAACCGGAGCACAGATAAGTGCCGTCGATGTGAGTGTACTTGCCACCGAAAGTACCCGGCGCACCTTTGCACTCAATCAATTGCCAGCTGACATCTATTGTTGCGATGGTATTGATGAACTCCAACATGACTATGATTTCATCGTCAGTAACCCGCCTTTTCATCTGGGAGTTCAAACCGAATATGAGACCAGTCGTCAATTCATCCGGCTGGCCAGTGAAAAACTTAAATCCCGAGGAGAATTGTGGATGGTTGCCAATAGCTTTCTCCCTTATCAGGAACTCTTAACCACATATTTTACCTGTTGCCAAATCGTCACCGATAACCGTAAATTTCGGATTTATCATTGTCAGAAAGGCTAATGGCTGTATGCAAAACCTCTATTTTGTAATAAACAACCCTCTAGTTATAAAAAAACCGATGCCTCTGCATCGGTTTTTTTACGTCATTCATCTAGCTTAAAAAGGCCCACGGCGGCCACCGCCCATTCCAGGAGGCATCATGCCTTTCATCTGACTCATCATCTTACGCATTCCCCCTTTACCCGACATTTTTTTCATCATCTTCTGCATCTGGGTAAATTGTTTTAGCAAACGGTTCACATCCTGGATCTGCGTACCGGAACCCGCTGCAATCCGTCGTTTACGGGAACCTTTGATGATATCCGGGTGTTCCCGCTCCGCAGGCGTCATCGAATTAATAATCGCTTCCATCTGCACGGTGATCCGATCATCCATTTGATCTTTAATGCCAGCCGGGAGCTGCCCCATTCCGGGAAGCTTATCCATCAGCCCCATCATGCCGCCCATTTTTTTCATCTGCTGCAGCTGATCCCGAAAATCAGCTAAATCAAACCCTTTTCCTTTTTTAACTTTCTTCGCTAATTTTTCAGCTTGTTCTCGGTCAACCTTACGTTCCACTTCTTCGATCAGGGATAATACATCCCCCATTCCCAAAATCCGAGAAGCGATCCGATCTGGATAGAAGGGTTCCAAGGCATCGGTCTTTTCACCCATCCCGATAAATTTAATCGGCTTACCGGTAATTTGACGAATCGATAACGCCGCCCCGCCGCGTGCATCACCATCCGCTTTGGTTAGGATGATCCCTGTCAGTGGCAACGCCTCATTGAATGCTTTCGCAGTATTAGCCGCATCCTGCCCGGTCATTGAGTCCACAACAAACAGGGTTTCAATCGGGTTAATCGCCTGATGAAGTTGCTGGATCTCAGCCATCATATCTTCATCAACATGCAAACGCCCGGCGGTATCAACCAACAACACATCAAAAAAATGCAGTTTTGCATGCTCAATCGCGGCATGGGCTATAGCCACAGGTTTTTGATCCGTTGAACTGGGGAAAAATTCAACCTCGACTTCACTCGCCAGAGTTTCTAACTGCTTAATTGCGGCCGGGCGATAGATATCAGCACTGACGACCAATACTTTTTTCTTTTCGCGCGTTTTTAAAAATTTAGCTAATTTGGCTACACTAGTGGTTTTACCAGCCCCTTGCAGCCCCGCCATCAGGATCACAGCCGGAGGTTGGGTCGCCAAATTTAAGGCTTCGTTGGCTTCCCCCATGGATTGTTCAAGTTCAGACTGAACAATTTTAATAAAGGCCTGACCCGGAGTCAGACTTTTCGAAACTTCCTGCCCAACGGCTCGTTCTTTGACCCGTTTTACAAATTCGCGAACCACAGGCAAAGCGACATCGGCTTCAAGCAATGCCATCCGAACTTCGCGCAACGTATCTTTAATATTATCTTCGGTCAGCCGGCCCCGGCCGCTAATATTTTTAAGAGTCTTCGAAAGACGCTCTGATAAATTTTCAAACATGATAATCCTTAACTATGACCGGTCTGTGCATGATTTAATACTAGGGAATATAGCAACGTTTAGAATGGGTTGCATTTGAACCAAATTCAACCCTGAAAGGTCAATCCCCTTTTAGACCTTCATTGTACCTGTTTTTAACTAAACAGCTATGTTCGTTCATGACTTTTGTTATGACGAACCATACAGTATTGCCATGGGACAGGAGTAGCCGCGTTGCAAGCACAACGGTATACTGTCAATATAATTTTATTGATGCGATTTATTGTTGATACCATGAAACTAGTGCTCATCCCAACAATCCTATTCTACCTGATAGCCTCTTTTGCATGTGGAAAATCAATGTTTTCCCAAAAACCGACTTATCGGCGCTGGGTATGGATAAGTGGTGGACTCGCAATTGTTTTTCATGGTCTATGGGTGAGTCAACATATGCTCCTCGGCAATGGCCAGGATTTAAGTATCATTAATGTAGCCGTACTGCTCTGCCTGTTGCTGAGCCTGTCGGTTACAATGGGATGCTCTCATTTCCAAATGTGGATTATGTTGCCGGTGGTCTACATCGCCAGCGTGATTACGCTGCTATTATCGGCTTTTATTTCCAACCCGTATATTTTGCATCTTGGCATTTACCCTCAGGTTATGGTGCATATCGGATTCGCTTTGGTTGCCTTTACAGTGATGATGATCGCCGCCCTATTTGCCCTGCAATTAGGATATCTCGATCATATGTTAAAAAGTCACCGTCCTCACGCAATCAATGTTGCGATGCCTCCGCTGATTAAAATCGAGAACCAACTGATTGGTCTCATTAAAATCGGTATGGTCTTACTGACTATTTCTTTAGCCACCGGTTTTATCTTTCTCAACCATATTTTTGACAATGGGCAGGTCCACAAAGCGATTCTGGCCGTGATTGCCTGGTTCGTTTATCTATTCTTATTAACTGGACATTATCGCTGGGGATGGCGGGGAAGAACCGTTGGCATGTTAACCTTACTAGGAGCCGTGTTGTTGATCCTCTCTTATTTCGGAAGTCGTCTCTTTTCAAGCAGTTATTAAACTTGATTCTGCTATGTCAAAATCGAATGGCCTAGAGTTTTCTACGCTTAAATCTTGACACAATTTAAAGCAACACTTTTAATGAGTACTGGTGCTTCACAGGAGTTAAATTCTTGGACGATATATCGACGGGTGGTTTAATAATCATACTCGTTCTGATGATTTTACTGTCTGCTTTCTTTTCAAGCTCAGAAACAGGCATGATGTCACTTAACCGTTACCGGTTGAAACATTTAGTTAAAAGTAATCATCGCAGTGCAAAACGTACCGAACGATTACTCAAACGTACCGATCGGTTAATCGGTCTTATCCTTATCGGCAATAATCTCGTTAACATCATTGCATCGGCTATCGCAACTGTACTTGGATTACGTTTATTTCCCGAATACGGATTAGTGATTGCAACTTTTGGATTAACGTTAATTATTCTGGTGTTTGCCGAAGTTACGCCTAAAACCATGGCTGCACTTTATCCGGAGCGGTTTGCTTTTACCTCATCATGGATTCTTGAACCCTTGATGAAACTCTTGTTTCCGGTGATCTGGCTGGTGAATAGTATTTCCAATACGCTGCTAATTATTTTTCGCATGAACCCTAAAAAGGTAGCCAGCTCAGCATTGAATCCAGAAGAACTTAGAACGGTCGTCAATGAAGCAGGAACGCTGATCCCCCGCCGTCACCAGGACATGCTGTTAAGTATTCTAGATCTCGAACATGTCACTGTGGATGATATTATGGTTCCCAGAAATGATATTTCAGGCATTGATATCAATGACGACTGGGAATCGATCTTAAAACAACTCACTCACACCTCACATACCCGGCTTCTCTTATACCGGGATAACATTGATGACGCCGTTGGCTTTGTTCATGCCCGTGATGCGCTACGATTACTGGTCAAAGACCAATTCGATAAAACCACACTACTGCGAGCGGTCAAAGAGATTTACTTTATCCCAGAAAATACTCCACTTAATATTCAGTTAGGTAAATTTCAGCGACGTAAAGAACGAATTGGGCTCATTGTAGATGAATACGGTGATATCCAAGGACTGGTTACGTTGGAAGATATTCTAGAAGAGATCGTGGGTGATTTCACAACGACCCTATCCCCAACACCTAGTGAAGAGATCCATTCCCAACCCGATGGGAGTTATATCATTGAAGGGACTACGAACATCCGAGATTTGAATAAAGAACTGGGATGGGATCTGCCGACCGATGGACCCCGAACCTTGAATGGATTAATTGTTGAATATTTAGAAGATATACCTAAATCCCCTGTGAGCATGCGTATTGCTGGTTATCCAATCGAAGTTCTCGAAATTGATAATAACGCCATTAAACAGGCTCGGGTTTTACCTGAATTCTATCAACCGGATAGCGCGCATTAATCTCAACACTGCAAAATTTTTCAATCATCACCACTTAATCAACGTAATATAAAAAATCCGGCGACAAAGGCCGGATTTTCTACATACGCTAACTGAACATTAAAGTGCAGCTAATTGCTCTTTAGAGAGTTTGATATCTTCATTATGATTAATACCAACGCCTCGCTCCAAGATTGTCTGAGCAATCTGTTTAGCTTCATCTAAAGAATGCATTGTAAAAGAACCACACTGATATTTATTCAGTTCAGGGATCTCTTTTTGTGATTGCACACCTAAAACATCGGTCATCGATGCCAACCAGGCATCTGCCACACGCTGCTCATCCGGCTGACCAACCAAGCTCATATAAAAACCGGTCCGGCATCCCATTGGGGAAATATCGATAATTTCAACCCCTTTGCCATTTAGATGATTTCGCATAAAACCAGCAAATAGATGTTCCAAAGTATGGATCCCTTTCTCTGGCAAAATTTCCTGATTAGGTACGCAATAACGTAGATCAAACACTGTTATAGTGTCCTTATTGGGTGTTGTCATCGTTTTAGCAACACGCACAGCTGGCGCATGCATACGGGTATGATCGACTGTAAAACTATCCAATAGTGGCATAAATATATCTCTTGTTAAGCCTTGCGGCAGTTGAACATAGGTTTAATCAACCAAACAACAGGCGATACAGCCAGCCGTGATTGAGCTCATCTTTGCATTCATGAAACTGAGCTCGATAACGACTGGCTCGCTGATTGACCTGCTGGGCCACACGAAGCAACCATTTTTTATCCCGGTATGTTCCGCGTTGATAACCTCCCCAACCTTCATGGTAATTCAGATACTGTTTGTATGCATCCCATTTCGAGATGCCGTTGAGCTGGTTTGTTTTAAATACATACCATCCGATAAAATCAATCGCATCATCAAAATCATCTCGCTCTGCACCCCGATGCCCCGTTTCCCGCTGATAATCGCGCCAGGTATCATCTTGAGCCTGACTATATCCATAAGCGGAACTCACTCGACCTGTCGGGATAATCCCTAAGAAGTACCGCATAGGCTGTTTTGCATTATGTTTGAATCCAGATTCCTGATACATAATGGCCATTGGCACCTGAATAGGCGTTCCCCAACGTTCATTCATAGCCTTAGCCGCTTCATACCAATCGTGATTCTCTCGAAAAATATCACAGATATTTTCAGGATTTTTCGGGGGAGGTGTTGCACAGCCGACCAGTAAGGTCAGCGATGCAACCATTGAACAAACAAAGAAAAAAACTTTCATTACTCAGCAAACGGAGCTTGAGCCTTCGCAAAATACTGACTTAAATAGTCATCTAAACTCATAGAATCAGCCTCTTCAATCGCAGCCTGTTTTTGCAAACTCTGCTGAGTCATTTGCACAAAGTCATCTTTTTGCCAATAAGTAAATTGATGCTCTAAAATACTTTGTCGGTGCGCATCTGCCAGCTCTTTTGCGAAAGTACCATTATCTATATCATCTGCAACCAATTGTGATAACAGTTGTTCTGACAGAGGGATCTGCTGACGAGTCTTGTGAATGACGGCCTCAAACTCTTTCCCCAGTACCTGAGCACTGTCGGCTAGACCATCCATAATTTGTTCAAGCCATTGAGAAACCAACTGTGTAGTATCACCAATAGTTAATGACAAAGCCGGATCGCGTCCCTGTTTAGCAATTTGACCCAAATTCTCCCGACACATTTGTAATTCTCCGGGAGCAAAGGGTTCTGAAGGTAACATCAAACACCACATTAATAATGCATCAATGAATTGTAACTGCTCAGCTTTGACACCTTCGGGAACAAAAGGGTTGATATCAAGTGACCGCACTTCAATATACTCTACACCTTTTTCAGCAAGTGCCTGAGAAGGCGTCTGCCCAGATTTGGTAACCCGTTTCACCCGAATCGGCGCATAAAGCTCATTTTCAATCTGCAGGATGTTGGCATTTAACTGCCGGTACTGCCCATCGACTTTAATTCCTATTTTTTCAAATTCAGGAGAATGGGTCTGAGTCGCTTGACGCACACTTTGCACATACTCTGATAATGAATTATAGCTAATATTCAAAGTTGACTGTGCATTACTGGTATACCCTAAATCACTCATCCGCAATGATGTTGCGTAAGGGAGATATCTTGTCCCCATCCCCACTTCTTCAAAATTAAGCGACGTTCCTTCTTTGAGAAAACTTCGACATAGCGCCGGAGATGCACCAAACCAATAAGGAATAACCCAGCCATACCGGTAAAAGTTACGAACCAAGCCCATATACTGCTCAGAAATAAACTGTTGCAACGGTTGTGTATCGCCTAACTGTTGCTGCCAAACAGGCCAAAATGTTTCCGGTAGTGAAAAGTTATAATGAAGCCCTGCAATCACTTGCATTTTACTGCCATAGCGATTCTTAAGCCCCTGACGGTATAATGTTTTCATCCGCCCAATATTCGAATGACCATACTGAGCCAACTGAATATCATCTTCCTTTTCAAGGAAGCAAGGCATACTCATTGGCCAAAGCAACTCATTATCCAGTGAACTCAAAACAAAATGATGAATATCTTTTAGCTGTGCAATAAGTTGTTGATGATTACGACTCACCGGAGTGATGAACTCAAGCAAATTTTCGGCATAATCGGTAGTAATCAGTGGATGTGTCAGGTTGCTCCCTAAAACGGAGCGAGGATGCGATCGTTTGGCTAACTGGCCATTCGTTTCGATTCTTAAAGCTTCCCGCTCAACGCCTCGTCCAATTTGATTACCTAACTCATTGTTTAAATTATCTTTTAAGCGCGAAAGGCGCTCTTGATATAGTTGATTCAAGGTGGAGCTCTTTCTTCAATAAAATATCGGCTAGGATATAAGGAATACTATTAAAGATCCAATTTTCCCTATCAATTAAGTTATTCGTTATTATCGATGAATCTCTTTTTTATCCACATATCCAACCGATAAGTCTGGTCACTGACCATCCCCAAATAAGAACAAAATACAACCTATCAGCTTGTTCCAAACGCTCTTATGCGTCTACCACAAAATATTGACCCTGCCAAATAGTACGAACATCGATACTGGACATGTTGGCTTTTTTCGCTGCTTCAAGACCTGCTTCAGCATCTTCAAATACCAAACAATCTTTCGGCTCAATCCCCAACATGGCCGCACAGCGTAAAAATGTATCCGGCGCAGGTTTATGGGCCACAACCTGATCAGCACCCACGATTACCTGAAAATAATCTCTAATTCCCAGATGTTTCAATAATGAAGTTGCTTCATGCGTCATGGCCCCTGTACCTAAAGCCAATGGTTTCTGTCCAAAATATGTTTTAACGATGTCAACAATAGGGGTCGGCTTGACCATTGTCGGAGCAATTTCCCGATAAAACTGTTCCTTTTCATCACTAATCTTTTGGATATCCAGTTCTTGGAGCCCTGACCGTTCACACAAATACTCCACCGTCTGCAACGAAGGCCAGCCATTCAAATAGTTCATTACTTGGGGGGTATACGGAATGTGATACCGTTCTAATATATACTCCCAAGCTTTTTGGTGAGCCGGGAGTGAATCAATTACCGTTCCATCCATATCAAATATCAATGCTTGATAAGCTGAATACATAACACCTCTCTATCATCCACCGCTGACACTCAATAGTGGTTTCAATACGCTTGATAAGAATATTAACCTTAGCGACACCCAAAAATCGAGTGGCCACTTACGCATATTTCTGAATATGCCGTAGATACCCGAGCTCTAGTAAGAGCCCACAGCGCCAGAGCAGCTTATGCAAAGACCCGTTGAGGGCATGATTCAGGGATTCAGCTAGGCTGTTAAGGTCATTTGAAGAGAGCCTGAAAAGGTAACTTAAGCCAGACGGGAGGGGGCTACTCATAGTTTGACGAACAATATCAAGCCCATCATAAATTAATTTAGGATCGAGCCACTTTTCAACTGAACAAAACAAAAAATAATGAACTAAGCTAAGATTATAGAAAGTCCATAATTAACAATGATTTTACCATGAGCCGACTCTTTATTATCCCAATACTATTCGCATTACTCTGGGTCATCGTCAGTTTCTACTTTCATCTACCGACACCCTATATCCGCAAAGGATTTTATTACATATTAGGAATTAGCCTGATCGTGATCGCTTTCTTATCAGTGATGATTCTTGTGACACATTAGGAGGGAAAGATATGGCGCGTGTGGAAGGATTCGAACCTCCGACCGCCTGGTTCGTAGCCAGGTACTCTATCCAGCTGAGCTACACACG